>CAIZXK010000167.1 GCA_903936865.1 uncultured Bacteroidales bacterium
ATACCTTTCATCCTGCTTTCGTTTGTTTTTGGAATAATTGCTATTAACTTCACAAAATCAGCATTTTCAGAAGGAATGAATTATACCTTTTTTGAAAGACTTATTCTTTCTGGAAATGCATTTGTTATTTATATAGTTAAGCTATTTATACCTTACAACCAATCAGCAATTTATTCTTATCCTTTTAAAACCGGAGAAATTTCAATTTTATCCATCTTATTTTCTTTATTCACATTAATTTATCTTTATTTAATCTATTTCTTTTACAAAAGAAATAAAATTATTTTTTTTGGATTACTTTTTTTCATAATAAACATTGCTTTGATGTTACAGGTTTTTCCAGTTGGAATAGCTTACATGGCTGACAGATTCAGCTATCTTGCATCAATAGGACTGTTTTTATTAATAGCTGATTTTTATTTTTATATTTTAGCTATTTTCCCAAAATTAAAAAAAATACTTTTTGCAATTGCACTGATTTATTTACATTTACTAGGGTTAAATACAATACTTAGAAATAATGTCTGGGCTGATAGTTTATCTTTATGGGATGATACAATTGCTAAAAATCCTACTGAAGCCACAGCATATATTAATAGAGGAAATGCCAATAAAAATATAAATAAATTTAACGAAGCAAATGCTGATTATACAAAAGCAATTTTAATTAATCCAACTATACCTGATGCTTTTTTTGCCAGAGGAGTACTTTATGCAAGTTTAAACAAAACCAAAGAATCAATAAATGATTATAATAGTACTTTACAAATAAATCCGGAATATATTGAAGCTTATATTAATTTAGGAAATATTTATCTTGAGTTGAAAGATTATAGCAATGCTTTAAATAAATTTGATAAGGCATTAAATATCAACAACAAATACTATAAAGCATATATTGGCAGAGGCAATGTGAAAATGCAACAAAATGATATAGTTGGTGCAATGGAAGATTTTAATTCTGCTCAAAATTTAAAACCTGATGAAGCAGAAATTTACTATAACAGAGCTAATGCATATATAAGCCAGGGAAATTTACAATCAGCAATTATTGATTATAACTATGCAATAAAATATAATTCTAATGTTGCCTTATATTTTTTAAACAGAGGCAATACTAAATTTTATTTAAAAGATATGAATGGTGCTTTATCCGATTTAAACACTGCAATCAATCTAAATCCTAAAATTGCTGATTATTATTATAATAGAGGTAATGTAAAATTATATTCCAATGATATACAGAGTTCAATTTCAGATTATAACCAATGTATAACAATAAATCCGATGAATGCTGAAGCATATCATAAACGTGGATTTGCTCATTTGCAAGCTGGAATGAAACAAAACGCGTGTGAGGATTTTAATAAAGCATTTCAATTAGGTTTGAAAAAAGCACAAAATGAAATAAATAAATATTGTAAATAAATGGAAAACAATTGGTTTAACGAATTACCTTTAGCTATAACCGTGTGTAATACAGAAGGTGAAATTTTATATATGAATAAGAAATCAGCCACAACTTTTGAAAAATATGGAGCAGATAAGCTTATAGGAAGTAATGTCCTTGATTGTCATCCTGAACCAGCAAAATCAATGCTTGAAAGTATGTTGGTAAATGAAAACACAAATTCGTATACAATTGAGAAAAATGGAATAAAGAAACTTATCTATCAAACACCGTGGTATGAAAATGATGTTTATATGGGTTATGTTGAATTATCATTAGTAATTCCAATGGAAATGAAGCATTTTAAAAGGAATTAAAAAAATAATTCTATTTTTGTCTTACTAATTCTGCATTTATTTTTTGGTTTATTATAAGTGGAACTTGTTCTATTATTACATTACTGGTATCAAGACCTAATGATCTTACTTCACTTATTCCGAATTTCTTTATTAACGAATAAATATCCATAACAAATTGCTTAAATGGTGCAAAATCAAAATCATAATTTTGAATTCTATCGATAATAATAAATTTGAAATCAGCCATTATATTGAAATGTCGCAATGAATGATAATGGCTTGAAATATCAATTTCATTATTCGCTGCCATTTCTTGAATTACCTGCTTGAAATAAAGATTAACTCTGGGTTGTATTTTAAACCCAAGATTTAAATCTACTCTGTATAAAATTCTTGGAATTAATTGATTAACTTTGTAACTCATTTCAAAAGGCTCATCTACAATGGCAACATGAACTAACCAATAAACATCTGCCCGTTTGGGTTGCTTATTGAATATTGAATATAATATTTTTGATTCAATTTCAGATTTTTTGTTTGCTCTGGTAATATATACTAAATTTGTTGAACACTTCGGTATTGATTCATCAGAATGTAAACTTTTAAGAACTTCAAGATGTTTATCAATATTTACAAATTCTATAAAGCTATTCTTAATTCTTCGTCCATGAAACCAAATATACATTACAACAAACAACACACTGGCAATAAAAAGTGAAACCCAACCTCCATGAATAAATTTATTTAAATTTGCTATTAAGAACGACCCTTCAATTGAAAGATAAACTAATAAGAATATAGCAACTAAATATTTTGGAATATGATGATGATGCAAAAATGCTCCTAAAAGTATGGTTGTCATTAACATGGTAATTGTTATTGATAATCCATACGCAGCTTCCATATTGGAAGATTCTCCATTAAAATAAAAAATTACAAACAAACAACTGAAATACAACATCCAATTAATACTTGAAATATACATTTGTCCTTTTACATCAGTTGGATATTTTATTTTTATTTTTGGCCAAAAATTTAAAGAAATAGCTTCACTTATCAAAGTAAATGAACCACTTATCAAGGCTTGACTAGCTATGATTGCTGCTATTGTTGAAATTATAATTCCGGTTATTAAAAACCAGGAAGGCATTATTGCAAAAAAAGGATTACTTGCTCTTACCAAACCTTCATTATTACTTAATATCCATGCACCTTGCCCTAAATAATTTAAGATTAGGGCTGTTTTAACAAAAATCCAAGTAATTCGAATATTTTTAATTCCACAATGTCCCAAATCAGAATACAAAGCTTCAGCTCCAGTTGTACATAAGAAAACAGCTCCCAAAAGAAGAAAACCATTTGGATTATCAGTTAAGAACTTATAGGCATAATAGGGATTAAAGGCATGAAATATAGTTGGATATGTTATTATTTGAGAAATACCCAAAACAGCTAACATTAAAAACCAAATGAACATCATTGGCCCAAATGATTTTCCTAAAAACTTAGCTCCAAATTTCTGAATAAAAAATAAAAAAGAAATTATAATAACAACTATTGGAATAACTTTAACTTCTGAGGAAAAAATTCTTAAACCTTCTATTGCTGAAGTTACTGTAATGGAAGGTGTAATAATTCCATCAGCTAACAAAGAACAGCCACCAATAATCGCAAAAATATAGGCCCATTTTGCTCGTTTTCGTATTAATGCAAATAATGAAAATATACCACCTTCACCTTTATTATCTGCACGTAAAGTGATAATTATATATTTTACAGTCGATTGTAACGTTAATGTCCAGATAACACAAGATATAGCTCCGAAAATATTTATTTCATTCAGCACTGAACTACCAGCTATAATAGCTTTTAATACATATAAAGGAGATGTACCAATATCACCATAAACGATACCTAAAGTTATTAAAAGACCGGCTGCACTGAGCTTATTAATTTTTCCGTGAGCCATTTTTCCTTTTTTCATTTATCTAATTCCTTTTTTGAAAACCATTGCTTAAAAACTGCAATAATAGTAGGAAGTAATGATATAATTATTATAGTTAAAACTATTTTTGAAAAATTTTCTTTGCCCCAATCAGGATTATTAAAGAAATATTTACCAATTTCTACAACAAAATATCCAAACCAAATAAAAATATTAACCCATAATATATTACCAATAATACTAAATGTAATAAATCTAAAATATTTCATTTCTCCAATACCAGCTACAAAAGGAGCAAATGTTCTTATTATAGGCAAAAATCTTGCAATTATAAGTGTTTTACCTCCATGTTTTTCATAAAATGCATGAGTCTTATCAAGATATTCTCTTTTAATTAGTCTGTAATTTTTTTCATATACTTTTTCACCCAGAAACCTGCCAATAAAAAAGTTGGTATTATCGCCGGCAAAAGCAGCAAGTAATAGTATAAATATCAAAAAAGTAACATTAAGTGGATTATCTTGCATAGCAGCTAAAGTTCCGGCTGCAAACAGCAAGGAATCTCCGGGCAAAAATGGAGTAACAACCAAGCCTGTTTCACAAAATATTATAAGGAATAAAATCAGATAAGTCCATGTTTGGTAAGTTGTTACCCATGCATTTAGATAAACGTCAATGTGAAGAATAAAATCAATTAATTGTTGAATGATTTCCATTAGAATAATTATTAATAACGGGCAAAAGTATAAAAAAATATCATCCTAAAATCAATCTGAGTAATAAAAATAATAATCCAGCTAAAATAACTGTTACAGGAATTGTAACGAGCCATGCAATGGCAATATTTCTTACTGTTTTCATTTGTAAATTTCCTTTACCACTTTCTGCAACCATCGATCCGGCAATACCTGATGATAAAACATGGGTTGTGCTAACAGGTAATCCTAACCAGGTTGAAACACCAATTGTACTTGCAGCTACTAATTCAGCACTAGCACCTTGAGCATAAGTTAAATGTGATTTGCCAATTTTTTCTCCAATAGTTACAACTATTCGTTTCCAACCAACCATAGTACCTAAACCCAGGGATAATGATACCATTAAAATTACCCACCATGGTGAATATTCTGTATATGATTTTATACTTTTCAAATCAGATTTTAAGGTGTCGAATTCTGCTTTTGTTGAATTCAATAAAATTTCGGAACCATACACTGATAAGATTTTTTCAGTTTTTTTTGTTATTAAAATTATGTCCTTACGAGTTTCAAAATGCTTGTTGTCAGATAATTCTATAAATTCTTTTTTATTAACCAAGATATCTTTTAAAGAATCTATTTTATCATTGATTACAATAAAAGTTGCTTTTTCTTCTTTATTTAATTTTGATATATCTGCCTTACTAAGAGTTATCTCAACTTTATTAACTTTATTTAAAAGTGTTTCTGGTTTTTTAGTATGATCTATTGCAAATCTAACAGGTACAATCCCAATTAAAATAATCATTATAAGACCAACTCCTTTTTGACCATCATTGGAACCATGCGAAAAACTAACACTTGTACAAGTTAAAATTAATATTGATCGAATCCATAAAGGTGGAGCTTTTTTTGTTGGGGGTTCTTTGAAAATAACTTTATTTTTTACTAATTTTTTCAATAAATACATTAAACCCAATGCCATACCAAAACCAAAAACAGGAGATATTAATAATGATAATCCAACATCCTGAACTTTTTGCCAATTAAGAGCAATTGCATGACTTCCGGGCAATAGCATATATGCCAATCCAACTCCAAATATTGATCCTAATAGTGTATGTGAACTTGAACAAGGAATTCCAAAATACCAGGTTCCTAAGTTCCATATAATTGCAGTAATAATTAGTGCTAAAATCATTGCCATTGCATGATATATATTCTGATCAATAAGTGCTTCTGTTGGCAATAAATTTACAATACCCATAGCAACTGCTATTCCACCAACATTTACACCAATAAAATTCCAAATACCTGACCAAATTACTGCTACATTTGGTTTTAATGAATGAGTATAAATAACTGTAGCTACAGCATTTGCAGTATCATGAAAACCATTAATAAATTCAAAAGCAACTGCTGCAAGTAAGCAAATCAATAAAAGTATTGTTAAACCAGTATCTAATCCAAACATAATATAAAAAAATTAATATTTTTAAGAATTTATGTAACTTTCTTATTTTTTAAAGTATAGCAAAAATAAATCTTAATATTATTCAATTTGCAAATTTGAGTTTTTTTTTACAATTAATCACTATTTCTATGTAATTTTGCAAAAAAAAAAATCAAATTATAAAAAACAACAAAAATGGAACAAAGCAATTTAAAAGAAAAAAAGCTTAAACTAAGAAAAAAACTATTGGTTATCAGAGATATAATATTGGTGATGATGGCAATATTTTTTATAATTATTGGATTTATGTATGGAATTGATAACGGCAACGCTGCTGGTGATTCATTACAAAATGTTAGATATGGGATGTTCTCATTTTCATTAATAATTTCATCTACTTTGCTTATTATATCAGTTTACAATAGAAAGAAAAACAAATAAATCTTTCAATTTTAAAGTTTTCATTTTTAAACTTTAAAACTTATAATTAGATTTATAAAATAAAAGGCATTTTAAATATAAATTTATTATGCTTTATTATTTTCTTTGTCAATTAAAGAAAAGGAACGTTTTAGCAAAAATGGAGTTACTACAGTTGTTATTATTCCCATTAAAACAAGAATAGAAAAAAGTGGAATATCAATAAATCCATTTTGTAATGCAATATTAGCAATAACTAATTCCATGATTCCTCTTGCATTTAACCCTACTCCCAATGTAAAAGATTTATAATTTGAAAGTTTTGCCATTTTCCCACCTAAATACCCTCCTAAAATTTTACTGATAAAAGATGCTGCAATCACAACTAACAATAAATATACATTATTGATTGAAAGTAAATTAAATTCTACGCCCATAGCAGCAAAAAAAATTGGTGCCAAAAAACCCATAGTAATACTTGATGTATTTTTCTGTACAGCTTCAAAATTTTCTTTTCCCAACATTTCACGGGGAAGTAATATTGCACCGAAAAAAGCTCCTATAACAAAATGCAAACCAACCAATTCTGATAAACTGGCGAAAATTAATACAAAAACCATAATCATTGCAAACAAGGATTCCTTGCCTTTTAAATAAATAAGAAAAGTTTCAAATTTATGATTTAAAAAAGTAACCTTTTCTTTTGCTATATTAAATAAACGATAAGCCCCAACCATTAAAAACATAAATATCAATACCTTTAAAACGGAGAAGATGATAGTGAATGTAAGTTCCCTGATGTTTGCACTGCTTTCCTTAAAATCTAAAATAACACCCAAAATAAGCAATGCAACTACATCATTAAAAATAGCTGCAGAAATTATCTTTTGTCCGATATCTGTATTCAGTTTTCCTAAATCCATTAAAATTCTGATACTTACTGGCAATGCTGTTATAGAAATGCATAATGATAAAAAGACAGTTAACATAATTTGAAGCTCAAAAATTATTCCAATAACAAAACCACTAAACATCGGAATAATAAAACCCATTATTGCTATCCATGCATTACGACCTCTAATCGATTTTCTAAGTTCTTCAATATCAATTTCAAAACCTGCAAGAATTACTAATAAAAAAACTCCTAAATCAGAAATTACTTTAATTTCATTAGTAAATACTGCAAATCCAAGCAAAGAAGGACCTAAAATAACTCCAGCTAAAACCTCTCCTATCATTGCAGGTTGATTAAACCTCTCCATTATTTCACCAAACATACGTGCAGTGAGCAATAATAGTAATAGTTCAACAACGAATGGCATAGATTGACTAATAACAGGCATATTAAAATTGATTTATTAAAATATTTTACAAAATTGCTAATATTTTTTCATTTTTTATCCATTATTACGTAAATAATGTCGAAAATAAACCATTTTTTTTATTTATGATTTCTTTAACAAAATAATTGA
>CAIZXK010000168.1 GCA_903936865.1 uncultured Bacteroidales bacterium
AATAACTTTTTTGGCTTATTTAAAAAGCCAAAAGTTATTTCCCGTATTTAAACTGAATGATATTGCAGTAAATGAAATCTTAACTTACTGCTTTTACTGTCCTAACATTGGGGAGTACTATACTAATTCAAACTTTGTACAACTGTGATGCGAAAAAGAAACAGGATTACATTGTTGTTTTTGATGGAACTACTCTTAATTCCGGTTTGTACATTTATAAGTTAACAACAAATAACGATGTACTTACAGGAAAGCTAATTCTTAATAAAGAATAAGCTGAAAGAGCAATTAACTATATAAAAAAAGCCACTTTGTGTGAGCAGGGTGGCTTTTTTTAAGCCTATAAATGCCATATTTCTTTAAGATGTAAATTTTGAATGAGGCATCTGATTTTAATCGTTTGCATACTTTTATTAAGTTGAGAGCGACTTAAATATTTAAAAAAATAGAAGGTCTAAATGTGGTTGGGCTAGCAGAAAAATAAAATATTTTAGAAAGTATTTATTTGACTGTAAAACAAATAATTGTATATAAACATTAGTAATAAATTATGTCGGTAAAGTGAAAGAAAAATGAGCTTACTATAAAAGGTATGAATTAATTACCGCAGGTTACATCTAGTAAACAGACGTAGTAACGGTTTTATTCAGAAGTAAGTAAAAGTTATAGTAGCTAACAAATCCGTTTTATCAGCATTTAATAACAAATATCTATAATGAGAAAAAAAACTTTTTGTTTCCTTTTACTTTTTTTTCCTGCATCTTTATGCATTGCTCAGCAAAACAGTATCGATAGTTTGAAAAAAATTGTTGCAAGTGCTAAAGATGATACGTTTAAAGTAAATACAATAAATGCATTAAGCAAAGCTTATTTCAGTACAAAACCATCAGAATCTGTTCGCTATGCAACTGAAGCAAAAAAACTCTCCGAAAAGCTTAATTTCAGGAAAGGAATTGCGATGTCATATAAAAATATTGGCATTGGATTTTATCAGCAGGGAAAATATGCTAATGCAATTAGTAATTGGGAACAAGCTAAAATGGTCTGGGATTCACTTGGTGACAAAGTTGGTGTTTCAAATATGCTGTGTAATGAGGGATCAGTTTATTTTAATCAGGGTGATGATGCAAAAGCACTGGAACTTTATCTGAAATCATTGAAAATAGCAGAGGATATTAACGACACACTTCGCATGGTAACTGCTCTTTATAATGTAGGTGCTGTTTATTCAAACAAGTCTAACACGTTTGGCAAAGCTAAAGAATATTATCTCAAAGCACTTCCGCTTGCCATTTTAATTAAAGATGATTATTCTATAGGTACAGTTACTGTTAATCTGGGAGAAATTTATTTTAAAGAAAAAAATTACAATACAGCTCTTAAGTATTTTGAACAATCATTAAAAGCTTATGAAGGTTCAGAAAATATTCCATATTCATTAAATTACATTGGCAGGGTTTATGAAAAAAGAAAAGATTATAAGAATGCAATTATAAAACATCTGAGAGCTTATAATATTTCTAAAAATCTGGATGCAAAATTAGATATGTGTATTTCATTATTGGGATTGGCTTTTACATATCAGCAAAAAGGAGATTTGAATTTAGCTCAATCTTACTATTTTCAGGCTAAAGCAATTGCTGATGAATTGCATGCAATCACAGAGCTCAAACAGGTATATGAAGGATTGGCAAAAAACTATGCTATTTTAAAGGATTTTGAAAATGCCTATAATTATCAGCTGTTGTTATTGGATATTAAGGATACACTCTATAATATTGACACAGATAAAAAATTGCAGGGACTTGCATTTGGCTTTGATTTGGAAAAAAAGCAAAATCAAATAAATCTATTAACCAAAGATTTTGAAATTCAACGACAAATAACAGAGAAACAGAAACTCATCCGAAATGGTTTTATGGGTGGATTTGCCATTGTTCTTTTATTTGCAGGTGTATTTTTATCACAACGCAACAGAATAAGTAAGGAGAAAAAGCGAAGTGATGAATTATTGCTCAATATTCTTCCATACGAAATTGCAGAAGAACTTAAAGCAAAAGGTAGTGCCGATGCTAAACTTATAGATGAAGTAACTGTGTTATTTACCGATTTTAAGGGTTTTACAACTTATTCCGAAAAATTAAGTCCAAAGGAACTTGTAAAGGATATTCATGAATGTTTTTCAGCTTTTGACCAGATAATGGGTAAATACAGAATGGAGAAAATAAAAACTATAGGCGATTCGTATATGGCTGCCGGAGGAATTCCAACACCAAACGATTCGCATGCTGTAGATGCCGTTAATGCAGCTTTGGAAATAAGCAGGTTTATTGAAGAAGGTAAAGCAAGAAAAATTTCGATGGGATTACCATATTTCGAAATTCGAATCGGAATTCACACCGGTGCTGTTGTTGCAGGCATTGTTGGTATTAAAAAATTCGCTTACGATATATGGGGAGATACCGTAAATACTGCCAGTAGGATGGAAAGTAGCGGAGAACCTGGCAAGGTAAACATTAGTGGTACAACTTATGAAATAGTTAAAGATAAATTTAATTGTTTTTATCGTGGTAAAGTTCAGGCTAAGGGTAAGGGTGAAATAGATATGTATTTTGTTGAACAAATTTAAACTTGGATTAAAAATATTTTTGTAAATTTGTAGCATAATATTCAATTGTGAATTAATATTCCTGATTTAATGAAATTAATAGAAGTTGAAAAATATGTAATACAACGTTTGGAAAATGAATTGAATCCACACTATGTATATCATAGCCTCAATCATACGTTAGATGTTGTAAGGTCATCGGAGATTATTGCATTGCATGAAAATATTTCTGAAAAAGAAATTGAAATTATTAAAACTGCTGCATATCTTCATGATATTGGTATTATTGTTCAGTTTAAAGGTCACGAAAAACATTCAGTAAATATAGCTCAGGAAATATTGCCACAATTTGGTTATAAACCCGACGATATTAACTTAATTATTGAACTCATTCATTCAACACAAATGCCTCAGGTAGCTAATAATATTCTTCAGCAAATAATTTGCGATGCCGATTTGGATTATTTAGGAAGAAATGATTATTTTAAGATATCTTCATTGTTAAGAAAAGAATGGTTTTATCTTTTTAAAATGGATTTTTCTGACATCCAATGGTACATGAGTCAAAAAGCTTTTCTAAATAATCATAACTATCAAACAGCTTCATCCCGTAAGCTTAAAAATGAAACAAAAATGCAGAATATATTGGAAATCCAGTCTTTAATAGACA
Source organism: uncultured Bacteroidales bacterium (assembly GCA_903936865.1). Classification (GTDB taxonomy): domain Bacteria; phylum Bacteroidota; class Bacteroidia; order Bacteroidales; family JACABE01; genus JACABE01. Next base: position 3,279 of record CAIZXK010000168.1, read on the forward strand.
AATTAATCTGATTTCATCTACTGGAAATAAGTAATGATTAATTGTTTATTCAATTTGTAAATTTTATTGAATCTTACAAAAATTAATCATTCAACTAGTATTCAAGCAATACTTTTTATTGTTAATTTTTTGTAAAAATTGAAAATTTCTAACTTTTTGCTTCTATTTTTTGTATATTGCATTGCTTTTTTGTTTCAGATTCAATAAGGTTCTAATAATTACCGTTGTATCAATAAAATGTATTGCCAGAACCTGGTTGTTTCTTTATTTAGTAACAATTTAATATTCTATTTATGAAAAACATTATTTTAGTTCCAACAGATTTTACTTTAGTATCAGAAGAAGCTATTCATTATAGTGCTAATTTAGCAAAAAAACTGAATGCTTCAATAGCTATTGTTCATATTACAGGTTCTGATAAAGACAATGAACTCGTTCAGTTTAAACTTAGTAAAATTTCGGAACAGATAAAAACTAAATTTGACATTAGTGTAGATACAATTTCCCGAAAAGGAAGTATTTTTTCAACTATTAATGAAATATGCGTTGAAATTGGTGCTAAATTAATGGTGTTGGGAACTCATGGAAAAGTAGGAGTTCAGCAGCAATTGACTGGTAGTTTTGCACATAAGGTAGTTAGCAAATCTGATGTTCCGGTTATAGTTGTGCAAGAAGGGGTTGCTTTAAATGAAGAAATCCGTAAAATTGTTTTTACTGTCAGTTCAACCGCAAATGTCAGACAAAAAGTAAACTGGGCAGTGCAGATTGCTAAGATTTTTAATGCAAAAATCTATATTTTTAATTTTCCTGAAGTGTTAAAAGAAACCAGAATGGCAATGAATGTTATTGTAAATCAGATTACAAATGAATTTGACAAGCATTCTATTGAATATGAAATACATGATGCAGAAAGAAATATAAATTTCGGACAACAGGTTTTGCTGTTTCTAAAAACAATTAAAGCAGATTTAATTATGATTATGTCGAATCCTGATAAATTAAATTTCATGATCAGCCCTTATGATGAACAAATTATGTTTAATAAAAGTGGGATTCCTACAATGTTAATTAATCCAAAGGATCTGCAAACTTATCATTGGTATTAATAGATTGTTGATTTTCAGTATTGCAAACATTCATGACAAAATAATTTTAACACACAGGCGGATGATTGTACCAATAACCCTTCAAGAGGTTTAAACCCTTGAAGGGTTAAGATAAATCAAGTTAATGAAATACAGACAAATAATAAATTATAAACAGATGAAAAGCAATTTTCAGAAGTCCCGATAATTATTCTATTACATTTTAAATGCAACGGATAGCAAGGGAAGCAAATGCCATTGCTTTCCGAATGCATAGTTGCCATAGCATAGTTTATAACCTGCTTCTATTCTGAAAGTCTGTTTTCTGGAAATATAGGTTAAGCCCAAGTTGTTTTCCATGAAATAATTTTCGGAAGTATTGGTAAACAGAAAATTATCTATATTGAAATTCCAGCCAATTTTTGAAATAATTTTACCTCTTGCATTTATTCCAAAATCAATTTCAGGTTGATGATAAAATACAGCAAGTCTTGGATAGAAATAGGGGAGATCAATAGTAGTTCTGGCATCCAGATCTCCAAACACGATTGCAAATTTAAAACCTGTATAAATACTTAGCATTAAATTTTTTAAAGGTTTGTACGACACCACAATTTTATTAGTAATACTTATCATATCCGGAATATCAAATTCAGGTGAAATCAATCCGCCTGTTCCTTCCATTGCAACCGTTCGCAAAAAAGGTGAAGGATAATAAAGTCCATGTTGAGTAGCTATAAAAAGTCCATTATAATTTCCCCAGTATTTTTTAATTTTAATATTAGGCATCAGTAAGCTTTTGATAAGATGCGATGAAATTTCACAACTATTGCTTAACCCATATCTTGATTCATCAAAAATTCCAAGTTCAACTCTGTGCTTAGGTAGAGTAATTGCAGTTTCTGCTGTCCAATAGCTGAACAGTAAACTGTCTTGTGCATTCAGATTATTACAAAACAAGGTTATTGTCAATACGAATAGATATCTTTTCATTTTTAATTATTTAGACAATTTTAAATAAACACTTAAAGGTGCATGATCAGATTCCTGTGTTGCATCCTGATGCGTAACTACTGTATTATCAACCCAGT
>CAIZXK010000169.1 GCA_903936865.1 uncultured Bacteroidales bacterium
ATATTGGTATAAAGTCCTTTGATTTTAATAAATAATTTTATGACTATTTTTATACAATTATCAATTTCAAATAATTAATAAGGGGTTCTAAAAATTAGATTTTTTAAAGGCAAACAGAATTTAAAAAACCATGGATTACTAATGTAAATGCTTTTCAATGAGTTTATTGGAGATTTAAATTTTAAAGTTGAAGTTTTAGAAAGCAATTTTTTATTAAACTTAGACAAAGTTTTATCTTATTGAAATTTAGTCAATTGATTATTAATGTATTTTGTAAACAACTGCAGCTTTGTCAAAGTATGCAATATCTGTAACTTATAATATTTTAACGGAGTGTTAAGAAAGATAAAGTAAAGAAGAATTTTCAAATTAAAAAAACCTTATTAAAAAAAACTTGTTAATGTTGAATAAAAAATATCAACAATGAAACAACCACCAAAATGGAAAATGGCAATAATTATCTGGCTGGCAATATATCCATTAATTACGATAATTTTTCTACTTTTTAGTAATCAGATTTTATTAATTCATCCCATGCTCAGAACATTGGCAATTACAGTTGTCGTTGTTCCTATTATGGTATTTATTCTAATACCAAATTATACAAAATTGTTTGGTAAATGGTTATTTAAATAGGAGAAGTTCTAAAAATCAGATTTTTAAGAAAAAGTAAAAATCTATAGTTTATTAAAGTAAATGAGAATTTAAAAATTGAAAGTTCAGATAAATCTAATTTTTTAAATTTTAATATCAATTAAAGAGTTGTAAATAGGAATACCTATAGCCTTTAATCTTTTCATTGATTGATGACCTGAAGAAATAAAAATACAATCAATCCCCATTTCTTTTGCAACTTCAAAATCATGAAGTGTATCGCCAATTAATAACGTTTCGGATGGTGAAATCAGAGATTCTTTTATTAATTTTAATCCATTTTCGATTTTACCATTTGCATAATGGTCGTTTAAACCTGAAATAATCGTAAAATAATTAATTAATCCATAATATTTTAGATTTTGCTCAAGCATAGATTGTTCTCTTGCTGATAAAATACTTAAGTGAAATTTCCTATTAAATAGTTTTTGAATTAATTCAATGCTACCTTTTTGTAATTCACATTCATATTGACGTTTATCATATTCAATAATAAATTCCGTTCCAATATTTTCAAAGGATTCAATATTAAAATCAAATCCAATATTTTGATAATAATCTTTAACTGGAAAGTCGAAAATATGACTATATCGCTCAACTGTCATACCTTGTAATCCTCTTTTTACAAGCATTTTATCAATAATATCCACAGCAAGCAACATATCATTCAGTAGTGTACCGTTCCAATCAAAAATATAATGACGATAATTACAAAAATCCATAGATACTTATATTTTTTAGCTTAAATATTATTCCTTTAAAACCATATCAATACACAAAACTGCTGCCAAAATTAACGTTCGCATTGGATTGTTTTCGGGTACATCTTTATGGATTTCAAGCATATAATTATCTGCAGACGTAAATAGTTCTTTTCCTAAACCAGCCCATTTTTTGCTTACATGAGCAAATTCAACATTATCTTTAACAAATTTAAAATCCCAACTTGTCCATTTGCCTTTTAAAGTACACAAAACATTTTCAGAAATATCTAATACATCAAATTTGCCACCTATAGAAAAAAACTTCTGTTGAAATTTCCCAACTAATTGATCCTTTTCATCAAAGACTTCAACGGTAGAAAGAAAAATTGAAATCCCTCTTTTTACATATAATATCGGTTTGCCATCTGTAGTTTTTACCATTATATGAAAAGGTGTCATTCGCTTATAATCACTGAAACGAAATAATTTAGTAAAGAAACCTAAGTTTTCTTCACGACAATTCATTATAATTTCCTGTGAATCCGGATTATAAATATCAAAATTATTTGCTGCTTTAAAAATGCCTACATGTTCTTTTATAAAGAACAGATTTTGGTTTAGAATTGAATTCATTTGTATATTTTTTTATGCAAATGTAAACAAAATATTGGAAGGCGTGAATTATGTCAAATTAATAAATTAAATTTTTAATTTAAAATTATGACTAAAGAAATTAGGAATAATAACAAAAAAACGGAAACTTTAGATTGCTAAGTTTAATAAGTTATTTTTGTATTTTTGCATTAAATCGAAGTTAAAGCTATCTTTTTCAATTTCATTAGCTAATGAAAAATAATATTCAATACCATTCAACAGATTGTTTCTGAATGTATTAAAATAATCTTTTTGTTTTTCTCCAATTGGTGAATGAAAATTTTCAATTTCAGATTTCAGATAGTTGTAATATAAAACCAATTCATTGATAAACATATTAGGACGATTTACGTGTCTTAATAAATTTGTTCGACCATAAATATGATCAACCATTTCTTTTAATCCGATTATTTTATCAAAAAAGGCAAGATTAGGCCCAGGACAAACAGATACAGCTGGTCCCTCAACTTTATTTTCAATTTCATTTACTAATAAGACAGATGTACCTAATCCAACACAAATACAAGACTTTACAGTTATTTTTTCTATAGCAGCCTTTTTTTCTGTTTCATTTAAATCTAAACTTTCAATTTCCTTGATTTTTCTTCTTTGATAACTTCTAGATGCTGTACACATTCCTTCAGATCCAATAGCACCATACTTTTTAGGACAAGCACTTCCTGGCTTTCCGGAATCAATCCATTCTTGTTTTTCAACATCTTTTGTATTGTTTCTAAGTGTGTTAAATGGAACCCCTAAAGGAGAGGTGTTACTTAAATATAAATCTTTTTCTGTTGCATTTGAGAGTAGTTTTAATGTATTCTCATCAACATTTACAACTTCCGGAACCAATAAAAAAGGTGATCCCCAACCTATTGAATCAAGTTCATAATATTTTATCAGGAAATCATGTTCTAAATGAGTTCCAACACCACCCTGAGCTGTAATTTTCAATTTTGGTGGTGTTTGAGGACAAAAACGATTTTGAGATTCTAAAGCTTTTGTAAATAATTCATACATAGACTGTATCAATTCAGATTTACTTTGCTTAAATTCTTCCAAAATAGGTCCAATTAAATGACCCTGAGTAGGAAAAGCGTGTCCACCACAATTTAAACCTGATTCTATTCGATATTCAGAAACCCAAATACCTTTTTTTGCAAACATTTTACCTTGAATAAGGGCAGAGCGATAATCACTTACTTTTAATATTATTTTCTTTTTTATATTTCCATTATTATCAGGATAGAAATCTTCAAATTTTTCAATATAGGCATATAATCTTGGATTCATTCCTGCTGATAACACAATAGAAGAATTCAACTCACTATTGGCAAAACCTCTTAATGCAGCATGTGCATCATTAAATTCAACACTTTGTTTAACCCCTTCAAAATAATTTGATTTATCTAATTTGGTCATAATGTTTACATCAATATCACCATGTGTCATATTGTCTAACAATGCATAAAAATCTTCTTTTTTCTTATGAAGATCATTTTGAATTTCAATAAACTTTTGCTTTAGCGGTGAAAAATCGGGAAGTAAATCAAAATATCTCTCAAAGTCTTTACCAAAATCATTGGCCGAAGCTTTAATCTCATTAAATTTATCCTTAACTATTTTATCGATTGTATTAAGATAAGAAGTAATTCTTTGTGCACGAAAATCTTCCATTTTATTTGTAATTTCCATGTAAGGAATCTCAAATTTTTCGCAATAAAATTTTCTCATTTTTTCAATTAGCATATCATCTAATAATGATATTACCGAATTTATTCCCAAAGGCGCAACTTTTACAGGAGTGTCAATAGTGAAACCAATACCCATTACCGGAATATGAAAATTATGCATAGTGTTCTTAATAATCTGATTTATAAACTAATAGATATGTTTTTAATGTGAATTTAAACTATTTATCTGGAGAAAATTAAATAATTGTGTTTCAAATTCTGCTATGAATTACACAATTGAATAATAATCAAAAAAATAATTCAAACATTAAACACTAATATATATCTATACATATAATTAAAATAATTTGCAAAGTTATGAATAAATAATGTTTTTTTAATACTGTTTAGTGCTATTTTAATATTCATTAACAAAAGTTTGCTGTAATCAAACATATTATAAATAAAAATGTTTTTATTTTTTTCTGATTTTACTCTTTGAAATTGTATTTTGAGGTGTGTATTTTTTCTGAGGTAATAATTTTATTGCAATATCTTCTTTATTAATGCGTTTGAGTGAATTATGAATCCATTGATGATTTTCTGATTTATACCAAAAGAAAAATCTTTTTTGATCTAGTTTTTGAACAGGCGTTTTTGCAACATAAACTTTTTCTAATGTATATGGATGATAGCCTGAATAATATATTTCTGTGGCTAAAGTCATAGGTGTAGGTGTAAAATCCTGAACTTGTTCAGGCTTAAATCCTGTTTTTTTTGTTTCCAATGCAAGTAAAGCCATATCAGCTAAATCGCAACCTGGGTGACTCGAAATAAAATATGGTATAATTTGCTGATTAAGACCTGCATCTCTTGAAATTCGTTCAAATTTAGTTTTAAATTCGTAAAATAATTTAAAAGAAGGTTTTCGCATCAATTTTAATACAGCATCGGATGAATGTTCAGGTGCAACTTTTAGTCTGCCTGATACATGATTAGTTATCAGTTTTTTTGCATAAATATCATAGCCATTTTCTATGATTTCCTGATGGGTTTTTCCAACAAAAAGGTCATAACGAATTCCACTACCAATAAATATTTTCTTTATTCCTTTAATTTCAGATGCTTTACTATAAAGATTAATTAGAGGATAATGATTGGTATTCAGATTTGTGCATTTTGAAGGATGAATACATGAATATCTTTTGCATTTAATGCAAATAATTTCATCTTTACCCTTCATTTTATACATATTTGCAGAAGGACCACCTAAATCAGAAATATAACCTTTAAAATCAGGCATATAAGATATATTTTCCAATTCATTTAAAATTGATGATTCTGAACGACTACTAATAAATTTTCCCTGATGTGCTGATATTGTGCAAAATGCACAACCCCCAAAACAACCTCTGTGAATATTTACAGAAAATTTAATCATCTCAAAAGCAGGTATTGCCCCTCTTTTTTCGTATTTTGGATGTGGAAGTCTAGTATATGGCAAATCAAAAGAATTATCTATCTGATTTTCTGACATTACAGGAAAAGGTGGATTAATTACTAAAAAATGACTTCCATTTTTTTGAATAATCCTGCTCGCATTCATTTTATTCGACTCTTCTTCAATAATTTTAAAGTTGGAAGCATACGCCTTTTTATCAGTCAAACATTGTTCATGAGAAACGATTTCAATAGTTTTCCAATCATTAATAGTGTAATCTAAATTTGGAAGTTCTTGTTTGTAAGTTGTTTGGGGAATATTTATTATTTTTATTATTGGAATATTTTCGTCTAATTGTTTTGCGATTTCAATAATAGCTTGTTCGCCCATTCCATAAACCAACAAATCGGCATTACTTTCAAATAATATGGAAGGTTTCAGCCGATCCGACCAATAATCATAATGTGTAACTCTTCTGAGTGATGCTTCTATTCCACCTATAATTACTGGTGTATCAGGATATAGTTCTTTCAGGATTTTAGAATAAACAATTGTAGCATAGTCGGGTCTAAAACCTGCTTCACCTCCTGGAGTGTAAGCATCATCGCTTCGTAATCTTTTGTTGGCTGTATAATGATTTACCATTGAATCCATACAACCTGCAGCAACTCCGAAAAAAAGACGTGGTTTACCTAATTTTTTAAAATCACGTAAATCGTCCCGCCAATTCGGTTGTGGTAAAATTGCAACTTTATAACCTTGTTTTTCAAGTATTCTTCCTATTACTGCGTGTCCAAATCCCGGATGATCAACGTAAGCATCACCAGAAATAATAATAATATCTGGTTGTTTCCAGCCTCTCATTTCCATTTCCTTTACCGTAGTAGGTAACCAGTCAGTTATTTTCCTTTTATCAACCAATTATTTTCTTTTAAAAAGTGAAAAAAAACCATTAGAACCATTATTCTTTTGAAATTGCTTTTGCTTTTGCTCAAATGAATCATTTCCCAATAGTTCCCATATTTTACTCCAACCTAAAAAACCTCCGATATTTTTATCATCAATATATACATCCGCATCAATTTTCCGACTTATTCTTTCATCAAACTTTTCTTCAGGATAATTTTTATTTACTGCATAAAAATCAATGCCATTTTGTTTGCAAAAATCAATAGCTTCCCTTAGGCTTCCACCACATCTATAAGTCCATAATATCAATTGATGTCCTTGTTTTTGAAATTCCTTTAAAGTAGCGAATGCAAATAATTGTTCTTCCCCAATTTCAGGATATTTATTTTCTA
>CAIZXK010000170.1 GCA_903936865.1 uncultured Bacteroidales bacterium
CCTTCTGATTGCAATAGATAATCGTTGTTATACTTATCGCTTTTTACTGTATAATGGTATTTTATAGAGTTGAAAATGTTTTGTCCGGAAACTCCCAGATTAAGTTTGCCTTTTAATAATGGTTGATTTAAGGCAAGGTTGACCGTATAAAAGCCGGTTGAATTTCCTTGTGCATCTATTCCCGAACCTCTAACATATCCAACGGCCTGAATACGCGTAGCTGTTTTTAAAACGGTAAAATTGGAAATCAGTCGGGCATCCCAGGAATTTGCTTTATTGTTGGTGGTACTATTATTAACGTAACTTTCAATATTATATCTGTAGAAATTTCCTCCACTGTTTATTTGCCACCATTTGTTTAAGTTAAAATCCAAACCCAATTCTATACCATAAGCTGTTTGGTTGTTGGAGTTAATTAATTGATGGGTCATAATTCCGGTATTATCCAATATTCGCAACGAACTAAAACTGTTGGTTGTAAGTCTGTAATAGGTTTGTGTGGAAATTGTCATTATTTTATACATAAACCTGTAATTTAGCTCAAAAGCATCGGTATATTCCGGTTCTATGGTTGGGCTTCCTTTAAAGATATTATAAGGATCGATATAGGCTGGCGTCTTGTTAAGCAAATAGGGTTGGGGTCTGTTGATTCTCCGGCTGTAACTCAGCTGAAACTGATGTTTGTCTTTAAAACTTCTGGATAAATGTACACTGGGATACAGCATAAATTTGTCAAAATTATAGGTATCGCCATCGTTGCTGAAAACTATACTGCGTGTAAAATATTCCGATCTCAATCCGAGCATATAACCAATTCCCCATATTTTGCTTGCAAATGTTGCATAACCTGAATAGATGTCATTTACATAATCCAGTTTGGAAGTAAACAATGGATTTGGAATCCACAGTGCCGAAGTAGTATCAAAATCCCTGAATCGTACATCGTCATCCCTGTCTTCGTATCTGTACTGGAAGCCGGTTTCGTGTGTTCCAATCTTAAACTCGCGTTTATAGTCTATATTAAAACGATAATTATAGTTGAAATTATCTTTCACAAAATTTATCATCTTAATGGTTTTTATATTATTATACATATTATCGCTTAGGTTTTCGGTAAGGAGGTTGTTATCCTGTCCGTCCCACGAAACGTAATTATTAGAGATAGAAAGTGTATGGTTAGTACCAAATTTGTGCTGGAAATCTAACGAAACTTCTGCTACTTTTCCCATTACATCCAATGCATTGGAACTTTTGCTATACACTTGCTGGTTATTGCCTTCCCAATAGTAATTATACTCGGAATCTGTTCCCTGATCGAAGCCTTTTTCGCCATAACTACCCTGAAGTGTAAACGAATTTTTAGCATCCATATCATAATCCATTCCTAGTTTGCCCATCAGGTTGTCGCTGTAAAAGTATTGAAGGGCATAGCTTTTGAAATGCTGAACTCCGCCCGGTAAGTAGCTGATATTGTCAATGGTGATTTCGTTTTTATATTTGTTATTTTCAAAATCAACACCACCAAAAACATTGATTTTCGACTTACGGTAATTTAACAGCACATTGGCCGAATTCTTGTTTGGAAAACCTTTGGTTGTATAAATGGTACCGCTCAATCCCTGCAGCTTTTCCTTTTTAAGTATCACATTGATAATGCCCGATTGTGCATTTGCCTCATATCGGGCCGACGGATTGGTGATTACTTCTATTTGCTCGATTGTAGCTGCATTAATCTGTTTAAGTGCATCGCTGCCCTTGAGAATGGTTTGTTTTCCGTCTATCAATACAATATAGTCGGAACTTCCCCTCAAAGTAACATTTCCCTGTGGATCTACCTGAATGGAAGGTGTATTTTCCAGCACATTAACAGCCGAGCCACCTCTGGCAACTATATCCTTATCTACATTTATCACCCGTTTGTCTATCTGGTATTCAACCCTCGACTTTTCGGCTGTAATTTCCACTTCCTTTAGCTGCGACGATTGTTCGTACATTTTTAAACTCCCTATATTTACAGTTGAATTTTTGTCGGATAATTCAAATGGCATAGAAAGCGTTTTGTCGAAACCCATAAACGAAATGCTTAAGTAATAGCTGCCAAAAGCGATTTTGTCGAGTTTAAATTCTCCTTTCTGATTACTGATTGTTCCGGTTTTAAAAACAGAATCGGCATGCGTATAAAGCGAAATACTCACAAACTCCATGGGTTTATTGCTCGAAGCTTCGATAATTCTGCCCGTAATTGTACCGGTTTTTGCATTGGGAACGTTGTTTTCGGCAAACGTTTTTTCCGAAAAGATAATAACTAAAAGCATAGCAATTATCTGATAGCGAAATTTGTTTTTCATTATAAATGGTAATAAGTTAAGTGTTGATAAATGATTTTCAGTTTTATGCAAACTTTTCGTAAGACGTATCAACTATTAATTTGGTTACAAAATGAAGTGTTTTTTTTGTGGTGATAAGTTAAAATTATTCTCTTTGCTTTACATAGTAAATCTTTTGAAAATATTTATAGTTATAAATATATAAAATCCGCAAGGATTTTTATTAGTGTTATATTATTAGCTATTTACAATACCGTATCATTATTTTAATTTATTTGAAAAATTAGTTTAATTAGTGCAATTAGTGGCGAATATAATAAAGAGTGCGGGTATAGGGAAATAAACTTTTGCAGTGAAGTATAGAAAATATCTGCAGAAATTCTAACTCGAAGCCATTATATTGTTTACATTTGTGGCTTCAATCAATATTATTATGAATTAAAAGTTTTTACAACCATGAGAGAAATAAAAAATTATCAGGAGCAACATTTCAGAGCTTGCAAAAAAATACCTTCATCCTATCGGAATCCGATTATTTTCTTCAATTTTATAGCTGAAACAGACTGATCTTTACTAAATAAATCAAACATACAAACCCGTAACTTCAAATGAATCAGCTTAATTATATCCAGCAAAACAGCGGCAACACGTCCGAAGGTTCGGAACGTAAGAACCCGACCGAAAACAAGGTGTCCGAAACCCGTATCGTTCACTTTTCGATCGAAAACAGAGCGTCCGAAACCCGTACTGTTCACTTTTCGGTCGACGGCAGCACGTCCGAAACCCGGGCAAGCTTGTTTTCGACCGACGGCTCAAAACCCGGAATTCAGGAAAGATTTCAAACATCCGATCACCTATTTAATTCAAAAAAGAACTATTCAATCACTAAATAACACTTTAAATTTTATTACTATGACTATCAAAAAATCTGATCTTAGAAGTTTTCGCAACAATGAACACCTGAATTTTCATCAGGGTGTAAGAAAAATTATTACTGATATAACGCCTGTCAGTTTGAATGTTGAAACACAATTTGGCATTTATGAAACCCAGATTGAGAAAGAAGCTGAAGCGATAGAACCGCTCCGCAAAAGTATAATAACCGACGAATTGGCTGATGCCGACGCAATAAGGGATAATACTTTCAGGGGGATTACAGATGCTGTACTATCGGCAACCCGTCATTTTACAGCCGGTATCCGCACAGCTGCCATCAAAATCGACACCGAAGTTCTGAAGCATTATGGCAATATCGCAAAAAGAACGTATGAGGAAGAAACTACACTCATTACCAAGTTTATTACCGACTTACAATCGAAGTATGATGCTGATTGTAGTTTGATCGGCATCAATCCCTGGCTGGTCGAACTTAAGAAAAACAACGATTATTTCAATACTCTTTATTTTGATCGTATTGACGACGAATCAGCAAAAACCCAGCTTCGGATGAAGCAGTCAAAAATGGAGGTTGATGTTGCTTTTAAAGTCATTATAAAGCGGATAGAAGCCTTGATTGAAATAAACGGAGAAGCAAACTACACGGATTTTGTATTAAAAATAAACGAACTGATAGATAAATACAACATCATACAGGCCCAACGCAAAGGCAGAAATGCAAAAGCTGACGAAAACACAGATCAACAGCTTTAGCCTGCAAAAATCAAGAGTCGGGTGCGGCTTGTAGCTGCACTCATACTAAAATAATTACAACTAAAATGCAAAAACAGTATCTATAATAAAACAAATTAATATCAGATCTTCCAGATTTATTAAAACAAACAACTTAAAAACAAGACAATATGATTAGTTATAAAAAGTTTTAATTGTAACAAACAAAACAAGTTTTTTGAAAATGGAAAATAAAGAGAAATATGAAGAAGAAGTAAAATGTATGTCAGTCGATGAATTAAAAGAAATTCTAATTAATAGAAATTTGTATAATGGTTGGCTGATTACTTCAGCTAGAAAAGAACTTGAATTTAGAAATATTAGTTTGTCAAAAGATGAGAATGATAGGATTCAAATCATAAAGAAAGCTATGATTGATGAAGCTAAAGAAAGTATGAATTGTAAATTAGATATTGAGAATCCCTGGTTTAAATATATTGATTATAAAATTTCAACTATTCAAATGGATTTTATATTCAAGTCATATATTAGCAGAGTATTTAAAATCGCTTTTTATTCTTTTATCTTTTGCTTGATAGTTTTTGGGGCTATTATTTCTATTGCTCAGCATAAACTGGGTTATCAGGAAATAACAAATAGTTTTATTCTGGCTATTGGGCTTACCTTTATTGTTTCATTAAGTTCATTGGTACAAGAAAGATTTTATATTTTATCTCTTAAAGCTAACAATAAAAGTATTGAAATTCAATATTTGCATTTCAATAATAAATTAGATTTCCAATCAGATATAAATTGCCTGGAGATTATAAAGAAAAAAACATTTGAAAGATTTCCCAAACCAATATTAATAGTAAAGAAAGAAGGAAGGCTAATTGTCAAGTTCTATTCTTTAGTTAATGATGGTTTGACTGAAGAAAAGATAGATTTATTAATTGAAAATCTAAAAAAATTAAAAGCCAATCAAGCGAGTTTTTATAGTGTTAAAAATGCAACCTTTGTAAAAGAATAGAGTCTAATAAATAGAAAAAAAACACAATCAAAAACAAAGAATATGAAAAAGATTTACATTTTAATACTATTAGTATTCGTTTCAAAACTTGTACTTTCACAGTACAATATTACAACCAATAATGGGCAGACAATTTACATCTGCAATGCAGATTTCTCTGATAATACATCTGCAACGTACAATCCCAATATCAGCAATACAATCACCTTTAAGGCAAATACAACTAACAGCGGATTAAAGTTCAGCTTTTCGCAGTTTGATGTTGATGTTTCCGATACCCTTTATGTTTATGACGGACCCAATACTTCAGCTCCTTTAATAGGGAAATACAACAATTCAAATGCATTAGCAGGAGGACTGAATGTTATACAAAGCAGTATTTTCAATAGCACAAATGCTACTGGAGCAAGCTTAACTTTTAAATTTATTTCCGATGGCAGTAATCAGGGAACTGGTTGGTATGCAAATTTAATTTGTACACCTGTTTGCCAGAAAGTAATTGCAAAAATTGATTCACTATTAACTTTACCCCATCCTGTTAGCAATAATAATATAAATGCCTGTTTAGGTCAAACAATTACATTAGCTGGAAAAGCACTGTTTCCCGAAAACAATATCATTTATCATCAAAACGCTTCCGCATGTAGTTACGAATGGAATTTTGGAGATGGCTCTACCGCAACAGGATCGCTTGTTAATCATACATATAACATACTAAGTGGATATGAAATAAAGTTAAAAGTAACCGATGCCCTGGGATGCGAAAGCAATTATACTTTGGTTTCCAAACTCAGATTTGCACCTCAGCCAATAGCTACCGTCAATCCTTTAAATCCGATGTGTACAAATGAATCACAGCTCATAAAAGCAGGTTACAATTCAAATTCTAATGTTGTTATCGAACCATTTGGGTTTTTATCAACCTCAAAGAATAGTTTCGACAGCCTTATGTTTATACCAGATGGACCAAATTGCCCTCTAGGGATTTATAATACACCTCTGATGGTAACAAATTTTCCGGTAGGTACAACTATTCAAAATGCAAATGATATTCTTGCCATTTGTATAAACATTGAACATTCTTTTGCTGGTGATCTGGGCTTTAAAATTGTTTGTCCTAATAATCAATTTGTTCAATTAGATCCAAACACACATTCAGGAGGTAATTTTTTAGGCATGCCTTCAGGCGGTGCAAATCATCATGCTTTTGACAATGGATGTTTAACCCAAAATAATCCGGCAGGAACTACCTGGAATTATTGCTGGTCGGAAATATATCCAAATAACAATTTTACACTGGATCAATTAAGTTCAAGTTCCGGAGCGGGAACTATTATGGTTAGTGGTTCGAGAACAATAGATTCTACAAATCAGTTTGATCATACAAATTACATTAAACCACAGAATCCATTTAGTAATTTAATCGGTTGCCCATTGAACGGATTATGGAACATTGAAATTACGGATGATTATGGTTCCGATAATGGCTATATATCCCATTGGGATATTCAGTTACAACATAATACATCTCAGGTAAACTGGATGTACAATGTTAATATTGACTCTGTAAAAATTACTGGACCTTTTGCTTCGTCAATATCAGATACTTCATCTTTAATTAAGCCGCTTGCTGGAGGAAATTACAATTATCAAGTTCATATAAAAGATGATTTTGGGTGTGCCTGGGATACAACACTTGCATTATTGGTAGTACAAAAGCCCATCGTAAATTTAGGCACTGACACTTCTATCTGTTTTGGCGATTCATTACTATTAAATGCAGGAAATCCGGGAGCTGAATATTTGTGGTCAACACCTTCTGGTTATTTAAATTCTCAAACCATAATTACAGATTTTATATTTAATATTATTCCCATTTCCAACAATTATATTGTAAATGTTACAAATTCTAATACTACCAATACATTTTCATGTACATCTACTGACACGATAACAGTTACAACAAACCCACTTCCGGATATTTCATTTTCATTTTCACCTAATACAGGTGAGGGATGCGAACCTTTAGATATTTCATTTACGGATGAAACGATACCTTCAACTTTATATTATTTGTGGAATTTTGGTGATGGGACAACGTCAACCATGCAAAACCCAATACATACATTTTCCGAAGGTCTTTATGATATTCAATTAACTTGTACAACATCTCAGGGCTGCACTTCAACTGTTAATGTAAACAATCTGATAAATGTTTATCCGGGTCCACATATTAATTATAGCTGGAATCCTTTGTATGCAACACCCAATAATCAGGTTACATTTACTAATCTTACAACTTCTGCAATTTCTTATGTATGGAATTTTGGAGATGGAGATACAACCACATTAGAAAACCCGGTTCATACTTATACTCAACTGGGTTCATATATTGTTTCTTTATCAGCTTTGCATTCAAATGGATGTATAGATACCGTTTTTAATACAATCTCAGTTTCCAATACAAGTGTAAATGGAAATACATCAGCAAAACCAAAAATTTTTGTAGATAATTTGAATAATATCTTGCAAATTACTAACATTACGAATAACTCAAATGTAAATATTTATGATATTAATGGGAAACTCATTAAA
>CAIZXK010000171.1 GCA_903936865.1 uncultured Bacteroidales bacterium
ATACAGTATTTCGTCTAATATTTCAGGTAGTCCTTTTGTTTGGTCAGTAAGTGGAGGCATTGGAACTATTATTTCTCAAATGGGTGCTGATAATGATTCAATTGTTGTAGAATTTTCAGGAGTTGGCCCATGGATAGTCAGTGTTTATCAGGATATGGAAATCAGTCCGGGTGTATTTTGTCCATCCCTTACCAAATCATTATTTGTAGATTCCTATTTACCACCGGTAATTTCGGGAACTTCAACAGTTTGTGTTGACGGTATCGGAAGTTATACTGCAGGAGGTTCCAATCCTCCGGGAGGTTATCAATGGACAATATCTCCGGCAAGTCAGGGAACTATACAAAGCGGACAGGGAAGCAATGCTGTAAGTATTTTATGGCATGGACCCACCAATGTTGCCACAGTATCTGTATCGAGTTGTGCAGGAAGTGATTCTTATTCAGTTACGGTGAATGGACCACCTACAGCCATTGCTTCATATAATATGCTACCGGTATTCTGTCAGGGAGTTAGCCAGACTTTAATATTGTCAACACCAGTTGGCGGAGGTTATTCTTTTCAGTGGTTTCAGAATAATGTTCCGATTCCATTTGCAAACAGTGCAACACTAAATGTGAGTATTGCCCCATTGGCAGTCGGAAATTATATTTATCATGTTGTTGTTACCAAAAATGGATGTTCGGTAATGTCGAATGTGATAAATGTTGTAATTGAAAACTGTACTGTTGGTCAACCCGGTGGAGGTCCTGGACCCGGAGGTTGTGATGTAGTTGCATTCTTCAGAACTTATGTGGTATGCGATAAAATTACATTGGTAAATAAATCAGCTCCACTACCAAATATTACTTCTTATACCTGGTCAGTATCAGGTCCCGGAACAGGAGTGTTTGCTCCTAATGTAAATGCAATCAGCCCGGGATTGACAGTAAGTGCTTCCGGAACTTATACCATAACACTCACAGTTGTTTCTTCTACTGGATGTACAAGTACTTGGTCTGAAACAGTAAATGTTTTGTTGCCAACTGCCAGCTTTACCTATACAAGCCCTGTTTGTGTAAACTCGCCCGTACTGTTTACAGCCATACCAAATAGTCCTTTTTACACTTATAAATGGTTATTTGGCGATGGAGCTACTTCTTATACTCCAATAACCCAACATGCTTATTCAACTCCAAGTCCTCCTGTTTTTACAGATTCTCTCATCATTACCGATTTAATGGGTTGTAAAGCTAAAGTTGCCATGCCATTAACCGTTAATCCTTTACCTAATTGTACCATAACAGCTTCGGATACTGTTTTTTGTCCGGGTGGTTTTGTAACATTAACTGCATGTTCTTTAATGAGTTCTTACCAATGGTATAAAGATGGAAATCTGATAAGTGGTGCAAACAGCAATACATACAATGCTGATAAACATGGTGAATATTCAGTTATGGTAAGTAATGGTTTTGGATGTTACGGAAAATCAAATCTTATTTATATTTATATGCATGCTTTACCAAAAGCAAAAATTACCGGAGATCGCCGGGTTTGTGCTCCAGCTGCAAGTGTAGTAAATATATCATTAAGCACTGTTTTTAATCCCAATTATTCTTATAGCTGGAGCAGTAATCCTGCAGGTGCAAGTTTTAGCCCTTCGGCCAGCAATGCTACTATGGCAACATTAACACTTCCTGCGGTTTTACCTGTTACCTATCAGTTTATAGTAAATGTAACAGATACTGTTACAGGATGTGTTTCGAGTGATACCTTGTGTGTTTCCTTCTTTGAAACACCAATAATATCAGTGCCTTATTTAAATGTATGCGAAGGAACTAGCGTAACGCTTTCTCCTACTCCAATAAATACGGTTAAATATAGTTATCAATGGAATAATGGTGCAACAACTCCTGTTATTATTGCTAAGGCTCCCGGTTTTTATAGCCTCACCGTTACCGACAAAGCTACCGGTTGTTCTGCTTCAGCAAATGCAGGATCAATAAATCCTAAACCAGATTTGAGTTTGTTCCCGTTGGGTTGCGAATCGATGTGTAATGTTGATACGCTACATTTATATATTCCTCTGCCTCTTAATGCATTATTCCCGAATAACACTTATGCCAGTGCTTATCCTGTAATTAACTGGTATGATAACGGAAATTATGTTACACCAATCGGGACAGGGCAGCAGCTTGCTTTCCCTGCTACTCCGGGAAATCATCAGATATCAGTAGTTGTTACAAATAGTTTTGGCTGTATTGATACAGCTGGGGTATTTTGTTTCAAAAATGATGCTTGCTGTTCAATTATTCCTGATACGATAGTAAAAGGGGATGCTTTATGTGATGACACCAAAGATGGCTGGTTTACAATTACTTTAGATCCTGCATCTGTTGGTGGACCATTTACAATAACATCATCACCTGTTGTGCCACCAATGCCTTCAACCATTATAGCGGGCGTTCCATTTAATGTAACTGGTCTGGCTCCGGGTTTGTATATAATTACCATTTCCGACCCATCCGGAAGTTGTGTTGCTACGTATGACATAAAAATTGATCATAAAAAAGACAACTGTTGTTTTGCCGAAATAGATACCTTATTCCATAAGATAACCGCTAATATTACCTATAATTCGGATGTAGTATGGGATGGAAAATATTATATTGCAGATAATGTAATTGTAACAGTTTCTAATGCTGTACTGGATATTACCACTATGGATGTAGTTTTTGGCGAATGTGCAGGTATTGATTTTGTAAATGGCGGATATTTACGTGCCAGCAATTCTGTTTTCAGACCATGCGACATCAATGGAACATGGAGAGGTTTGCGTTTTGTTGGAAGCGGTAAATTTGATAATATCATCAATGAATCAACTTTCAAAAATGCTGAAGTTGCGTTGTATTTCCAGTCTCAGTCTGATGGGGTTGTATCTGACAACTTGTTTTCGAACTGCAATTTTGGTGTAAGGGTTGATAACAATACTAGCTTTAATCATCCGATAAGTGGAAATCAATTTGTAACAGAAACCTTTTTCCCGGTGTTTAAGAGCTGTTATAGTTTTGTAGCGAATAGTAGTACCTATGGTATTTATACCTTGTCATCCCGATTTATGCATAATGTTGCTCAAAATCGTTTTGTTAATGCAAAAGCAGCAAGTTTGCCACGAACTTATGGTATATATCAGGTACAAGGTGGAGGGCTTTTCTCATCCAACACTTTTACCGATCAAACCTATTCGGTATTGATAAATGCAGCAATTTATGCTACAAATATCGAAAACAATAAAATAGAAGTAAATACAGCTGCTGTTGCACCACCTTCTTCCGTATATATTGATAATTCGAATGCTGCTGTTATTGAAATCAATAACAACGATATTTCAAATAATTTCAATAAATACAACAGTAATTCTGCTATATACACCCGTTATTCATCTAATGTAAGTATCATTAACAACAGAATTAAAGGTTTCAGATATGGAATTATTGCAACCAATGCCAAAAAATTCCAGATAAGTAATAATGAAATTGTTGATCCTGATATAAATGGAATTTATTTTTATGGAACTGGGAAAGATAGAAATTTCATTACCTGCAATTCTATAAAAATGAGAAATTTCAGTAATACAAGAGGTTTATATACTATTGACCTGTCATCATTGAGCGAAGTTTCGAGCAATTGCATTACCGATTGTAATACATCTATGGATATCAGAACATTTTCTTCAATATCATTGCCTAAAATCAGAAACAATTATCTTTATAATTACAATTTTATCGGGATAAATGCTTTTGGATATTCAGGAAATATCGGAACATTAGCTCCTGCTGATCCGGGACTTAATACACTATGGAGTAATTATAATCCTGCAGTGGATATCAACAGCAACTTAAACATTCAGGTAGCTGATAACTTCGGAATGTTTAATATATCATTTCCTCAGGTACAAATTGTAAGCAATCGTCCATATCATTCGACAGCTTCCTGTGGTCATCAGATTTTTAATATGCCATCGCAAGGTAACCTGAATACCAAGTATTCATGCAATAACTATTCGGTATTATTTGGAACACTCACTGGTTCTGCAGGTTCGTTCGGATTGGCTAATAATTATAGTATGCAGTTGCAAGCTTCAGCTAATCAGTTTGAAGATGCTAATTTGATTATGGCTTCTGTTGAAAATGCTGATCTAAATCTGCTTACTGAAATAATTGGATTAACTTCATTGTCTGAAAATGAAAAATCAATGTTGAGATACAATTATTATTATAAAAAAGCTGATTATACCAATGCCAGATTGAATATGAATAATTTCAATCCGGTTACTGCTGACGAAGCCGACTACAAATTCCTGAGATTGTGCGATCTGGATATAGCAGAAGGAATAACAATTCCATTAACTGCCGATATTATTCAAAAGCTGAATGTTATTGAGAATAAGAAAAGCATAAACTCGAATTTAGCAATTTCTATTTTAAATAATAATTCAACTTACCGCGATTATATCTTTGAAGGACAAACGTTGCTGGATATATCGAAAAGTGAAAACATCCAACATATTGGTGACGACGAAAATTACCTGAACATTTTCCCAAATCCAGCAAATGAAAAAGTTCAGATTGAAGTAGTTAAAACCGGAATGCTGAATGGTAAGATTCAATTGTTTGATGGAAGTGGAAAGCAAGTTACCGATTTCAAACTGGAATTTGTTGCAGGTGGAATAGAATTGGATATTCGCAATTTAAGAAGCGGACTTTATTTTGTTACACTTACCGACGAAAACTTTGGTTTGATAATGACTGGCAAATTGGTTAAAAACTAAAAAATCATTAAGCAATACGTTGAAATTTTTACCCCTGTTTCCTTTTTACCGGAACAGGGGTGAAAATTTTTTAACTTCATAACGGAACCTTCTGAAAATTGCTTTTTCTTTGTTGATCTTCAAATTTTAAAATCTTCATTTCTGAAAAGGATTACTTACATTTCATCAAAATTGTAAACATACTGCTATGATAAAGAAAGTAAACATTATATTGGTTTTATTTTTATGTATTCAGTATTTATTTATTCAAAGTACTGTTGATGCAGCTAATCTTGATGTTATCTCAAGAGCTTTTGTTAAGAGGGATCTTAGCAATACCAATAATTATGAAAATAAAAAGACAACTGATTTTGCAGCTAATACTTCGGTTTCATTAAATTGCTCTTATTGTATTACTACCGGTACTATGGATTATAATACGAGTATTACCTCTGTAAGTATTAATACATTAAACAATAGTACAGCCAAACCTTCTGCTTATAATGATTATAACGGGATATCGACTACTCTGGATAAAGGTTCAAACTATAACCTTAGTGTAAGATTGAATACAGACGGAGATTATATTGTATATGCCTATGCATGGATTGACTGGAATCAGGATTGTGATTTTATGGATGCTGGTGAAACTTATAATTTGGGTGTTGCCACAAATACTTCCAATGGAATAACTTCCTTATCTCCTTTTAATATAATAATTCCATCTTCTGCTCTTACAGGCAGCACCCGTATGAGAATTGCCGCAAAATATGATATGCCACCAACTTCATGTGAAACCGGATTTGATGGAGAAGTGGAAGATTATACGTTGAATATTGTTTCCCAATGTCAGCAACCCGGCATACAGGCTACTTCATTTGTTGCTTCGGCAATAAGCGATACAAGCATGAATGTTGCCTGGATAAGAGGAAATGGTTCTGCTGTAATAGTAATTGCCCGAAAAGATAATCCGGTAACTATTGATCCGACTATCGGAATATCATATTTATCATCTGCTCATTTTGGTATGGGAACAGCCATAGGAAATGAGAATTATGTGGTTTATAACGGCTCTTCAAATTCCGTTACCATTACTTCGTTAGAAGCAGCTACTACTTATCATTATGCTGTTTATGAATATAATACCATGGGATATTGTTACAAAACTCCTGCTTTAGCAGCAAGTGCAACAACTACCGGAATACCTTCTTATTGTATTGCCGGTTGTCCTGAAGCAGGTTTCGAATACATTTCGTCTGTTTCTTTAGGCTCCATCAATCAGGTTTCAGGAAAAGGAATAAATGGATACCAGGATTTTACATCTCAACAGACAACCATACAAAAAGGTATTTATACAAATGCCATTATTAATACTGCAAATTCAAATGCCGGCAATCAATTGCTTATATGGATAGATTGGAATCAGGATGGCGATTTTGAAGATGCTGGTGAAAATGTTTATACTTCATCAAGTTATCCTTTTATAAGTCCACATACAACTTTGGGATTTACAGCTCCTATTAATGCTCTTACCGGAAATACCCGAATGAGAATAAGATTGCATGAAAGTGGTTTTGGGTCAAATGCAACGCCTTGCGGCAATTCTGATTTTGGAGAAGTGGAAGATTATACAATACATGTTGTTGCTGCTCCACTATGTAATTTGCCGGCAATTCAGGCAACTGCATTTACTTCTTCTTCGGTTACCGATACTTCAATACATATTTCCTGGACAAGAGGAAATGGTAATAAAGTATTGGTTGTTGCCCGACAAGGAAGTATTGTAAATTCCGATCCCGTAAATGGCATTATATATGCAGCTGATGTAGCATTTGGAGTTGGCAGCCAACTGGGTAGTGCGAATTATGTTGTTTATAATGGGAGTGGCAGTTCGGTAACTATTAGTGCATTAGCTGCAGGGAATACTTATTATTTTTCTGTTTATGAATATAACGATACTGCATATTGTTATAAAACTCCGGCTTTAACAGGTATTGCCAACACTTCAGGTACTTATCAGTGCACTTACTGTGTTTCGTCCGGTACTATGGATTATAATACAAGTATTACTGCCGTTGGTTTTAATACAATTAATAATATAACATACAAACTTTCAGCATACACTGATTATACAAACTTATCGACTACTGTAAATAAAAATTCTGCTTACAGTATGGCCGTTAATCTGAATACAGATGGCGATTTTACATTGCAGGCTAATGCCTGGATTGACTGGAATCAGGATTGTGATTTTTCTGATGCAGGTGAAGAATACAACCTGGGAACTGCAACAAATGAAATAAACGGAAGTACTTCATTATCCCCTTTAAGTATTATTGTACCCGCAACAGCAGCTTTGGGAAATACCAGAATGAGAGTAACTGTAAAATATAATATTGCCTCAACATCCTGCGAAACCTCTTTTGATGGTGAAGTAGAGGATTATAATCTGAATGTAGTTTCGGAATGTTTGCAGCCAAATCAGCAGGCAACTGCATTTTCTTCCTTTGGAATTACAGATAGCAGCATGAATATTTCATGGACACGTGGAAATGGTAATAGCGTATTGGTTGTAGCCCGGCAAGGTAGTGCTGTAAACCAGAATCCGGATAATGGCAGCTTATATACTGCCAATGCTATGTTTGCTGGTGGAACACAACTGGGAACAGGGAATTATGTTGTATATAACGGAAATGGGAATTCTATTACACTTACTTCACTAATGGCTGGAACAGCTTATTATTTTGCAGTATATGAATATAATACCTCATCTTATTGTTATAATGCAGTTGCTTTAACCGGAAGTGGAATTACCTCCAACAATTGCATACCGGTTTCAATAACATTACAACCTAGTGCCACACAATCGAGTTGTATTCCGTCTGCCAACATCAATTTTACTGTTGAAGCTATCGGAAGTTATCCAATAGTATATCAATGGCAATACAACACCGGTTTCGGATGGGAAAACCTAACTGACGGAATTCCGGTAGGAGCAATCTATACAAATGTAAATTCAGCGACAATGTCAGTAAGTGGAATTAATACAGTTTCAACGTATGAATACCGTTGCTTAACAAGCAATTGCAACGGAAGTTATACCGCTGTCAGCAATACCTCTTTACTAAATTTAATTACCTCGCCACCTGAAGCCGGAGTTATTAGTGGTGATGCCATCGTATGTCAGGGCGAGAGCAATGTTGTTTATCGTGTAGCTGCCATTCCAAATGCAACTTCAGTAATATGGAGCTTACCGGCAGATGCAGGCGGTATCTTTTCCGGTGATTCAATTACAGTTAATTTCGGATTATCAGCTGTTTCCGGAAATATAAGTGTGAAAGGAACCAATGCATGCGGAATAGGAAACTCTTCCTTTAAATCAGTTGTTGTAAATCCATTGCCTGCAAAAGCACAAATCATTACAGGTTCCGATACGGTGTGTCAGGGGCAGCAATCCGTTATTTATTCTGTAGCACCTATTAATAATGCAACTTCTTATAGCTGGACAATAACTAACGGAGCAAGTGGAATCAGTTTAAATGAAATAATTTCAGTTAATTTTGATTTGCTGGCTACCTCCGGAAATATTACTGTAAAGGGACAGAATAGCTGCGGCGACGGTGAAATGCTCGATAAAGTTGTTACTGTTAATCCGCTGCCTGTTGCCAATGCTGGTTCTGATATTGCAGCCTGTGCCGGTGATACTATAATTCTTGAAGCCTCCGGGGGTACTACCTATCAATGGAATCAGGGTGTTTTTCAGGGAATTCCTTTTGTTGCTGAAGTTAGCAATACTTATATTGTGTGGGTCGCAAATCAGTATAATTGCAGCAAGAGTGATACTATTTCAGTTGCAATTGATAAAAAACTGCTTATTGTAAATGTAATACTCGAAGGCTTATATGCTAATAATACTATTATGAACAATGCTTTAAACGGAAATAAACAACCGCAGTGGGGTAATGGTACTATTGCAGATAAAATACTTGTTGAGATTAGGGAAGCTTATTCGCCTTACCCAGTAATACAAACTTTAAATGCTGATTTATCAGTAAATGCTGAAATAAAAACCTTTGTAAATTGTAATGCGGATGCGTTATATTATATTGTATTGAAACATCGCAATCATCTGGAAACCTGGAGTTCCATTCCTGTTTCCTTTGCCGGAGATAGCGTTGTATATAATTTTACAGATGCAGATAGTAAAGCATTTGCAAGTAATCAGAAGCAGGTTTCCGCAGGTGTATATGCATTAATAGTTGGGGATGTAAATCAGGATGAAGTGGTTGATATTTCGGATCTGGTTAATCTGGATATTGATCTTTCGTTGGGATCGTTGGGTTATTTGGTTAATGATTTAACTGGAGATGGAGTAGTTGATTTATCTGATTTGGTTGCTATTGATGAAAATCTGATAAATGGAGCTGTAGTTTATAAACCATAAGTACGAATTTCAGGATAGTGTTGCGCAAACTTGTCTAATTTAATAAACCCTGACTTTTAAGTTGGGGTTGATTATTATTATATGTTATATGTTTGACAAGATTTTTTCTCTTGTCCTTTTTCCTTGACGAAAAAGAACCAAAAAGTCAAGACTGCAATTAATTATTCAAGGTGGGTTATGTTTTGTTGCATCTGACGACCCCATCCCCAACCCTTCCCATAAAATGGGAAGGGAGGTTCTTCGACAATTTCTTTTGTGGGAAATTGAGGGTGTTTATATTTATAAATTCAATTTGTTATTATACTGAGAACTAACTCCTCTCCTTTAAGGAGAGGTTGGGTGAGGTCGGTTGTATTTCGTTGTATTTATCAATTATATGGAACGCTGATGACGCTGATCCCTAAAGGGAAACGCTGATAAATACGGATTTAAAATTAAAAAAATCAGTTTTAATCCGCGTTTGCGGAACGTATCCGTGTTATCAGCGTTACAAATTGAATTCCGGAAAAGGGAGGTTCTCTGAATTATTTTTTCTTTGTCCTTTTTCCTTGACGAAAAAGTACCAAAAAGTCAAGACTTCGAATAATTAATTGGTAAAACTACAAGTTTAAAAACCCACGCAATACAAGCCATAACGAAATAGACTATAATTTAAAAAATATATTTTACATCGTCGTTACTTCTGTATTGCTTACTAATGGCCAACGCTGTTTTTAAACTCTTGTTTTACTGCAATTAATTCTTCAAGGTCGATTCTTGCTTCGTCGCATAAAACGACCTCATCCCCAAACCCTTCCCCTAAAATGGGAAGGGAGGTTCTCCGAATTTTCTTTTGTATGTAATTGTAATTTCAAAAATACAATATACTAATCACTTACACTGAACAAACTCCTCTCCTTTTAGAGCCTGTCCCGTTTTTTTCGGGAAGAGGCTGGGTGAGGTCGGTTATGTTTTGTGGCGTAAATGCTTTGAGGTCGATCCTTGCTTCGTCGCATCAGCAAAACGGGATTTCTAAAGATTGCTTTTTCTTTGTTGAACTGTGGTTTAAAAATCTTGTTTGCCTCAAAAATCTAATTTTCAGAACCCCTTTTTATTTTGTTTTTAATATAAGCTAAAATCCGCAGGTATTATTCAATCAGCTGCATATTTAGAACAATCATGGTAAATTAGCAAAACCAAAATAAAATTAATAATTCTTCTTTTGTTTTAATAAAATTAAGCTACTTTAGCCGCACAAATAATTTCCTTAACAACTAAATTATAAACGTGCATGAGCAATAACACAGCCGAAAAACAGTATACAAATCTTATTATTTCCTTTACAGGAGATAAATTGCTGTTAACAAGTGTTTTGCAGATTGTCAATCAATTCTTTCCTGTTAAAATGCATGCGTGCCGGAGTAAAATGGATACGTGCCGGAATAAAATGGATACGTACCGGAGTAAAATACATGCGTACCCGAGTAAAACAGATGCGTGCCCAAGTAAAACAGATGCGTGCCCAAGTAAAATACATGTGTGCCCAAGTAAAATGGAAGCGTGCCCGAGTAAAATGGATGCGTACCCGAGTAAAATGGATGCGTACCCAAGTAAAACGGATGCGTGCCCAAGTAAAATGCTTGCGTACCCGAGTAAAATGGAAGCGTGCCCGAGTAAAATGCACGTTTGCCTTAATAAAATCAAAAATCATACGATCGAAATGTTTTATTTAAACATAAATTCAATTAATTTATTAACTAACAAATTAAATATCTATTACTTATGAAGAATAGAAATGAAGATTATTTAAGTATGTTAAACCTAACTGAGAAAGTATGGGTTGACAAACAAAGTATTTTTGGCAATATTATTGCAGTAAAAGATGCTTTTAACGAAATGATAGTTTTAAAACTAGCTCTAATTGAGCTATCTGTAAAACAAAGTGAGGCTATCGGTGGCAAAATAATAAACAAAAAAGTACTGCGTAAGGAAATGAGTGAATTGTCGGCTCAAATGGGTCAGATTACCGCTGCTTATGCTTATACAATTGAAAATGAAGACTTAATTAAAGCAGTAAACTTTCCAATTTCATACTATAATCAAAAAAGAGACGAAGAAGTAGCCGAATTATGCAAAATTGTATATGAAAAAGTGGATGCTAATAAATTGAATCTTGTAAACTATGGTATTACACAAACAATGATTGATAGTCTGCAAGGTAATATTTCATCCTATTCCGGTGGTACGCAATCAAATAAACTCGATATCAAAAAGCGTAAGGTTTATACGGATGACGTCAGCAAATTTGTTGGTCAATTGCGACAGCTTGTTGATAATAAGCTGGATAAAGTGATGATGATATTTCAATTCACACATCCATCCGATTACAAACTTTATGAAGAAGCCCGCAACAGCATGCCCAAACGCCATGTAAAAAAGAGTAATGGCGAAATTACCGACGAAGAAGCCGGAATACTGACAGGTATGGTTACCGACAAAGCAGACGAAATACCTATAGCAGGTGCTACCGTTAAGCTCACAGGTACAGGCTACCAGACAGAAACCGACAGCGATGGCGAATATACTTTCGACAGCCTGCCAGCCGGAACTTACACAATAGAAGTTACCCTATTGGATTACCAAACCGCTACCCTCACCAATCAGGCAGTAGTAGCCGGCGACGAAACAGTAGCCGATTTTGAGATGGTAAAAGCTATTTAA
>CAIZXK010000172.1 GCA_903936865.1 uncultured Bacteroidales bacterium
GCAATTATTGAAATTCATTATAACGGAAATATTGTACAGACAGCAACTGTTGTTCAATCCTGTGTAACTCCTTTTATTTATGTATATCCTCAGAATCAAAATGTTCCATCTGTCAGTGGTGCTTCAACCGTTTTCAATTTAGGTAGCAATGTTCAATACAGCGTTTCTACCAATGCTTTATGGCTTAATATTATTGGAAATAAATCACAAGGGAATATTACGGCTATTACTAAAAGTGCAAATACAGGAACGTCACCCCGAACTGCTGAAATTTATGTAAAAGGAGGAGCCACATTGCAAGTAGTTACGGTAACTCAAGGCATTACTGTTGGTATAAATGATAATGCAAAATCCGATTTCCAACTTTACCCTAATCCAACCAATGGAAAATTAAATATTGAATTAAATGAAACATTTAAGGCAAAATTAATTTCTATCTTTTCATTGACAGGTATGGAAGTTATGAAAGACGAAACTCAATATGGAAAATCAATTCATATTGATGTTTCAACTTTATCTAAAGGAATGTATTTTATTAAAATTCAATCGGATAAAAATTCAATAATTAAAAAATTCATAAAAGAATAATTTCTTCTTTTTATAATATAAGCGAAAACCCTTATTGTTCAATTGGCGATAAGGGTTTTCTATTTCACTTATTTTCCGTACTTTTGCATTTTATTTTCAATTACAAATATGTTAGAACTAAAAATATCTCATTGTGTTGCAGAAGCTGTTAGTCAGCTTTATGCAATTAAAATGGAAGCAAAAAATATAACTTTACAAAAAACCCGCAAAGAATTTGAAGGTGATTTTACAGTTGCAGTGTTCCCTTTTGTAAAAGCTTCGCGTAAAGCACCGGAAACCACAGCCAGCGAAATAGGAAATTTTATCAAAACAAATCTTGATGAAGTTGAAGATTTTAATGTAATAAAAGGATTTTTGAATCTTCAGATTAGTAAAACCTATTGGATTAATTTTATAAATTCAAACAATATTGATAATTTTGGTTTTAAAGAGATTAAGGATACAAATCCTGTTTTGGTTGAATATTCTTCTCCAAACACGAATAAACCTCTCCATTTAGGGCATATCCGCAATAATCTGTTGGGTTGGTCAGTTGCTGAGATCCTGAAAGCCAATGGCAAGCAAGTTGTAAAAGTTAATCTGGTAAACGACAGAGGGATTCATATCTGCAAATCGATGCTTGCATGGCAGAAATGGGGAAATGGAGAAACTCCTGAAACTTCAGGTTTAAAAGGTGATCATCTGGCTGGTAAATATTATGTATTGTTTGATAAATATTATCGTGCTGAAATTACTGAAATGATTGCAAATGGGATTGAAAAAGAAGTTGCAGAGAAACAATCATCATTGATAAAAGAAGCTCAGGATATGCTTCGCAAATGGGAAGCCAAAGATAAAGCAACCATAGATTTATGGGAGAAAATGAATGGCTGGGTTTATAAGGGATTTGACGAAACTTATAAAAGATTAGGTGTGGATTTTGACAAAATCTATTATGAATCAAACACGTATCTGTTAGGTAAACGCATTGTAGATAAAGGTCTTACAGACAATATATTAATTAAAAAAGAAGACAACAGTGTATGGGCAGATTTAACTGCTGATGGGTTGGATGAAAAACTATTATTACGTGGAGATGGAACTTCTGTTTATATGACACAGGATTTGGGAACTGCGGAATTGCGATTTAATGATTATCAGGCTTCTCAAATGATATATGTAGTTGGAAACGAACAAAATTACCATTTTGATGTCTTGAAACTGATTTTAAAAAAATTGGGTTATAGCTGGGCTGACAGCATTTATCATTTATCTTATGGTATGGTTGAATTGCCGGCCGGAAAAATGAAATCACGCGAAGG
Organism: uncultured Bacteroidales bacterium; assembly: GCA_903936865.1. Taxonomy (GTDB): domain Bacteria; phylum Bacteroidota; class Bacteroidia; order Bacteroidales; family JACABE01; genus JACABE01. The sequence goes on from CAIZXK010000172.1 coordinate 1,890, forward strand.
AACGGTGGTTGATGCTGATGATTTAATTTCAGAAATGGAAACTACCGCTTATGAAAAAGCATTAGAACTTGGAAAAATTGATGATTTTGAAAGTGAAGAAGCCAAACAATTATATTATACAATTGCCATGGGAGCTTTAAAATATTTCATCTTAAAAGTTGATCCACAAAAGAATATGATGTTCAATCCTTCAGAATCTATTGATTTCAACGGACATACAGGTCCATTTATTCAATATACCCATGCAAGAATAAAATCATTGCTGAGAAAAGCTGACTGGAAAGTAAATTGTGATTTAAACGAAAATATTTCATTTCTTACAAAAGAGAAGGAAATTATCAGAATTATACATGAATATCCATCTATTATCATGCAAGCCGGCGAAAACAGAAGTCCTGCCTTAATTGCTAATTATGCTTTTGAGTTGGCAAAAGAATACAATGGTTTCTATCAGGAAATACCTGTTTTTAAAGAAGAAAATGAAGACCTGAAAAATTTTCGCCTGGTTTTATCTGCATTTACTGCCAATGTTTTGAAATCAGCTATGGGCTTATTGGGAATTCAGGTTCCGGAACGAATGTAAAACAATAATCGGGAAACCGTAAGCAGCAAACATAATTAATTAAATTCCAATTATCTACAATTAACGACTAATCATTAAACAGGCTTAATAATACTTTATGAACTATATCAATATACATACACACAATAGCAAACTTCGGGAAGGAATTGTGATTTATAATGCAATGAATATTAATGATATTCCAAAAGCGAAGAACAATTTTTATATCTCAACGGCATTACATCCATGGTATTTAAAACCTGAATTATGGTTTAATCCACTCAATGATTACGAAGAAATAATTGCTCAGGATAATATTATTGCAATTGGAGAATGTGGTTTGGATCTTACCATTAAAATAAAACCTGACGTTCAGAAAACTGTTTTTAACAAGCACTTGCAATGGGCTGAAAAATACAACAAACCAGTTACAATTCATTGTGTAAAAGCTTTTAATGAAGTGATAGCCATGAAAAAGAAAGCAAACATCAAGCAACCTTGCATTATTCATGGGTTTAACAATAATCTAACTATCGCCAAACAATTACTCACCGCAGGATTTTATCTTTCTTATGGAGAAGCATTGCTGCATGAGAATTCCAATGCTGCTCAAGCCATTAAACAAACACCTCCTGAGCGTTTGTTCCTTGAAACTGATGAAAGTGAAAAATCAATAAGTGAAATTTACAGCAAAGCTGCGGAATTACTGGAAATGGATCTGGAATTGCTGAAAAAACAGATTGAAATTAATTTTAACCACGTTTTTATTAGGGAATAAATGGAAAACTGGCTGATTCGTACCGAATTGTTATTGGGAAAAGAGAAGCTTGAAATATTAAAAAAGGCTCATATATTAGTAGTTGGACTGGGTGGAGTTGGTGCCTATACAGCTGAACAGCTTTGTAGGGCAGGTATAGGAAAAATGACTATTGTAGATGGAGATGTTATTAATTCTTCAAACAGAAACAGACAGTTAGCAGCATTAAGTAGTCTGGAAGGGAAACATAAGGCTGTGATTATGGCAAATCGTTTGTTGGATATAAATCCGCATTTGCAACTGGAAACTATTACTGAATATATTAAGGATGAAAGATTAACAGAAATAATACACTCACACAACTTTGATTACGTGGTTGATGCCATTGATACACTTTCTCCAAAAATTTATCTTATTTATCAAACGGTAAATGCTGGTTTAAAATTAGTAAGTTCAATGGGTTCGGGTGGGAAAATGGATCCTTCAAAAATACATGTGGCAGATATTTCTCAAACCCAATTTTGTCCATTGGCTTTATTATTAAGAAAAAGATTGCATAGATTGGGTATTTACACAGGATTTAAAGCCGTCTTTTCCACAGAACTAATACCAGAAAATGCAGTTATTTTAAATGAAAATGAACCAAATAAAAAATCAACAGTAGGAACCATTTCCTACATGCCTCCAATATTTGGATGTATAGCTGCTTCCGTAGTAATTCGGGAACTGTTGGGAGAAACTATCACCAGTAATCTCCATATACCACATCATGTAAGGAAAAAAGCAAAGGAAACCGGAAAAAACAGTTAGTTTTTAATTAGAATTTGAATGTTTTCAACTTGATTGAAAAGAAAAAAGCTCTATAAATTATTCATTTACAGAGCTTTAATTTTAATGAGGCGGTCCGGACGGGACTCGAACCCGCGACCCCGTGCGTGACAGGCACGTATTCTAACCAACTGAACTACCGAACCAGTTCCTCGATATTGCTACCGTAATTGGTAGTGCAAAAGTAATACTTTTTTACAAACTACCAAACTTTTTTTTCTTTTATTGTGAAAAACCTTGAAATGAAGTTATAGTTTTAAATCATTTTATAATCATTTGTATATCAAAGAATTTTTAAAGCATATAAATCTTAAAAGA
>CAIZXK010000173.1 GCA_903936865.1 uncultured Bacteroidales bacterium
AATATATACATTTTGAGAAAAGATTTTCATCTAATACATGCATTGCATATCAAAATGATTTAGAACAATTTGCCAAATTTTTACATTTAAATAATTTAACTTCTGATATTAATGATGTAACTCATCAAATAATTCGTTCCTGGTTAAGTTCATTGGTAGAAAATGGGATAGATACACGAAGTGTAAATCGAAAGATTTCAGTTTTAAAATCTTATTATAAATTTTTAATAAAAGAAAATGAAATAAAAACAAATCCAATGAATAAGATTGTTTCTCCAAAAATGTCAAAAAAAATAACACCATATATTGAAGAAGAAAATCTTATTAAAATGTTGGAAGAAGAAGAAACAAAAGAAGGTTATTGCGAAACAAGGAATTATTTGATACTTGAGATTTTTTATGAAGCTGGAATAAGAATATCAGAACTTATCAATATTAAAATTGAAGATATTGATATTCATAATTTAACGATAAAAGTATTAGGAAAGAGAAATAAAGAACGAATAATACCGATAACAAAAATACTAAAGGATAAAATTATTTTGTATTTGGAACTTAAAGAAAAAGAGGTTTTTACGAACTTAGGAGAAGAAAATTACTTATTTTTAACAAAAAAAGGGAAAAAAGTTTATCCAAAATTCGTTTATAGAATCGTTTTATATTATCTTAGCAGAATAACAACAAACAAAAAAAAGAGTCCGCATGTGCTACGCCATACATTTGCAACACACATGCTAAACCATGGAGCAGACCTGAATGCAATTAAAGAGATATTAGGACATTCAAACTTAAGTGCAACGCAGATTTACTCACATAACTCTATTAATAAATTAAAAAACATTTATAAACAAGCTCATCCACGAGCGTAAATTAGGAGGTTAACTATTATGAAAGTAACGATTAACTCGGTAAAATTCAAAACCGATAAGAAGTTAGAGGAATTTATTAGTGAAAAAGTTCAAAAGCTAACAACCAACTATAATGATATAATTGGTAGTGAAGTTATACTAAAATTAGAGAATAATGAGAATTTAGAGAACAAGGTTACTGAAATCAGACTAATGATTCCAGGAAATGATTTGTTTGCAAAGAAGATAAGTAAATCATTTGAAGAGTCTACAGATCAAGCTATTGATGCATTGAAAAAACAGTTAATTAAGCATAAAGATAAGCTGAGAGGAATTTAATTTGAAAAAAAAGTAAATATTTTTTGGTTGGTATTAAAAATTTATATATTTTTGCAGTCCTTTTAAAACAAAGGACTGTTTTTTTTAAGAATGTTAAAATGCCAATGCCGATGTAGCTCAGTTGGCCAGAGCAGCTGATTTGTAATCAGCTGGTCGGGGGTTCGAATCCCTCCATCGGCTCAATTTTAAAAAATACATCTGGGGGGATACCAGAGCGGTCAAATGGGACAGACTGTAAATCTGTTGGCGCAGCCTTCGGAGGTTCGAATCCTCCTCCCCCCACACACTGCGGAAGTAGCTCATTTGGTAGAGCGACAGCCTTCCAAGCTGTAGGTAGCGGGTTCGAGACCCGTCTTCCGCTCTTTGTGTTTAGCCGTTGTAGCTCAGTGGTAGAGCACTTCCTTGGTAAGGAAGGGGTCACGAGTTCAACTCTCGTCAATGGCTCTGCTTTAAATTCAAAAAAATAAGTAATAATTATATTGTAATCACCTTTAACAAGCAATTTATATGGCTAAAGAAAAATTTGATCGTTCCAAGCCACACGTTAACGTTGGAACTATTGGTCATGTTGACCACGGAAAAACCACTTTAACAGCCGCAATTACATTATGTCTGGCTGATAAAGGATATTGTGAATTCAAATCGTTTGATTCAATTGATAATGCCCCTGAAGAAAAAGAAAGAGGTATTACCATAAACACTGCTCATATCGAGTATCAAACAGCAACAAGGCATTACGCCCATGTTGATTGTCCTGGTCATGCTGACTACGTTAAAAACATGGTAACTGGTGCTGCTCAAATGGACGGTGCTATTCTTGTAGTTGCAGCAACTGATGGTCCTATGCCACAAACCCGTGAACATATTCTTTTAGCACGTCAGGTAGGTGTGCCAAAATTGGTTGTGTTTATGAATAAAGTGGATTTAGTTGACGATCCAGAATTAATAGAACTTGTAGAAATGGAAATAAGAGAATTATTGACATTTTACGGTTTTAATGGTGATGAAGCTCCTGTTATTCAAGGTTCTGCCTTAGGTGGTTTAAATAAAGAACCTAAATGGATGGAAAAAATCTTTGAATTAATGGATGCAGTTGATGCTTACATTCCACTTCCTCCAAGAGATGTTGATAAACCATTCTTAATGCCGGTTGAAGATGTTTTCTCAATCACTGGTCGTGGAACTGTTGCAACAGGAAGAATTGAAACAGGAATAATTAATACAGGCGATCCTGTTGATATTATTGGAATGGGTGCTGATAAACTTAAGTCAGTTGTTACTGGTGTTGAAATGTTCCGTAAAATATTGGATAGAGGTGAAGCTGGTGATAATGCTGGTTTACTTTTAAGAGGTATTGATAAAGATGCTATAACTCGTGGTATGGTTATTGCAAAGCCAGGTTCAGTAAAACCTCATAAAAAATTCAAAGCAGAGGTTTATATTCTTAAAAAAGAAGAAGGTGGTCGTCATACTCCATTTCATAACAAATATCGTCCACAGTTCTATTTCAGAACTACTGACGTAACTGGTGAAACATTCTTACCAGAAGGAGTTGAAATGGTTATGCCTGGTGATAACTTAACAATCACTGTTGAATTAATAACAGAAATTGCATTGAATCTGAACTTAAGATTTGCTATTCGTGAAGGTGGCAGAACTGTGGGTGCGGGTCAGGTAACTGAAATTTTAGATTAACAATAAATATTTAAATAAAGAAATTCGAAAAAAGGGTTTCTTTATTTAAATGATACGGGTGTAGCTCAATTGGTAGAGTGGCGGTCTCCAAAACCGTAGGCTGAGGGTTCAAATCCTTCCACCCGTGCAAAATACATATATTTGATGTCAAAAGTAATAGATTACATTAAAGAAAGTTACGATGAACTTATGAATAAGGTGTCGTGGCCAACATGGAGCGAATTACAAAACAGTGCAATTGTTGTTTCAGTTGCATCATTAATAATAGCTTTTGTAGTATTCGGAATGGATATCGTATTTGGAGCTCATCCAGATTTATTGTGGAAAGGGCTTCTTGGTTACTTTTATAGCTTTTTAACATAGTATTATTTACTATTCGTTTGTATTGACAAGTCTTGCTTCCCTTTAAACGTCCTTCCGTTGACCAGAGGCTTTCTAATATAAATTGATAGTTAGTTAATATGAAAGTTATAATTTAATAATGTATTAAATTTTGATAATTATTTCTTATCAAATTCTTAAATAGTATGAGCGATCAGGTAAAAAAGTGGTATCTTGCCGGGATGGAATGTAGATTTGTTTTCTGATCATAATGTCTGTCATAGAATTCTCCTGTATACATCATTATTATACATCACACCCTTTCTTTTTCGTTTAGATAATTGGGCGGATTGCACAGACTCCGCCATCCGCTTCAAACAAAAAAGTGA
>CAIZXK010000174.1 GCA_903936865.1 uncultured Bacteroidales bacterium
GATTTTGCTATATTCATCAATAATACAGATATTATTATTTTCTTCTTTTAATAAAAATTTTGAAAATAATATAACCGAAATATTATAAATACCTTCTTTTCTAATCCTGATTGTAGCATAGTTATCAGTTAAATCATCTTCTAAGTGCAAAATTTTTATTTCAGAGAGGAAACCAATTTCTTTACTCCAGTTTTTAATTTCTATGCAACCGGCTGCTTCAACCTGATGGCAAATAAATTCAATTTTACCCATTTCAATAGGAAGCTCAAATATGGCTAAAATCTCTTTTTTTAAATTTTCAATTTTCTTTTCCATTTTTATTGTTGTTATTTAGTTTATAAATTTCATTTCCCTGGTATATAATTCCCACATAAATGAGTATTATTGTTATTATTCCCATTATAAAATCAAGTGTTGTCATTTCCATTTGTAAAAGAATAAATTTCAGTTAGTATTCTAAATTTAAGCTCAATAAGCTTATCGCGTCTATCCTGCTTCAGCTCGGTATTGTCAAGGTTTGTACCACTTATTACTGTCTCCAGTGCAAGCAGGGTATTTACATCCACATCCATTATATTAAAATGGGTATCGCATAGCTCTACATACATATTGCAATAGTTTAGTTTTCAGAATAATTATAATCAATTACTAAAGCCATTTTAAGGATGTATTTTCCAATTATCCTTATTTCGTTTCTGGTATCAAGAGGTGCATAACCCTGCTGTTTTATGTTGTTCTTTATCGCTTCAATTCTATTATAGCTTTGCTTAAGTTCTGTTTGGCAATCTTCAGCATATATTTGCTGCAAATCATTAATTACCTCCATTATATTGCTGCATATTTCAACCGCTTTTCTAGCCTGGCAATCGATTATCCAGCTTTCTACTTTTTTGGTTTGTTTTTCCATTTTGTTATGTTTTTAAAAATTTATTATTTGCGTGTTGGGGAACACTTTGTTTATTATTTTCTGTTTATATTATCCCTTTGTTCATTGCCCAAAAGGCTATTTCAATTCTGTTATTTACACGTAGTTTTTCGCGAATGCGTGCCAGGTGAGTTCTGATAGTGCTTATTTCAATTTTAAGCTCATCAGCAATTTCTTTATCGAGCTTCCCTATACTTACCAAGGTAACTATCAGGTATTCCTGACGACTTAGTGTTCCATTTTTCCCTTTGGGAACTTTGCAAAGAATATTAAATCCTTGACAGGTTTTGATTTCTGAACAGGTTGGAGCATCAGGATAGGTATTGTGTCCGTTAAGATTGCTCATATTGTCAATAGCTCCGTATCTGCATCCTACAAATTTTATTTCCATTTCATCAGCATCCATTATCTTCATTTCATGCAGGCATTTAATAGCTGCTTTATCTGCTATCAGTTCTGCCTGAAATAGTTCTCTCAATATTGAAGGTAATTCCGTATATTCTACTTTTTCACCTGTTATCAATACTTTTACCTGCCCTTTTTCATTACGGTAAATCTCCAAACCATTTTCAACTCTTTCAGATATTCTCATATTGCTTTAATCTTTATTATGCGATTGGTAATTTTTTTCACTTCTGCTTCGGCAAGTTCAATAGCTCTCAGCACTATGGTGTCATCTTTATCTCTGCATTCTCCATTCATAACTTTATACACCATTATTGGTGTTTTTCCGGTAGTATCTGCTATTGTTTTAGCCCAACTTACCGGTAATTTTTTGCGTAATTGTCTTAATGCTTTTTTAAATTTTTCATCAATTTTTACTGTTTTTTCTAACAGTGTTTCAATGTCAAGTACCATGTTTTCAGAATTTTTATTTTTGTCCATATTTTTTTATATTGTTTTTATAGATTATTTATAGTATTTTTATACTGCAAATATACATCAGAAACTAAAACAAACAAGAGTCAACGCTAGTTTATTTTAGTTTTAACATCAATTTATATTGATTCCAAATAACATGTGGGTACAAATATTTTTACAACGTATTAAAAAAGAAAAGATTGAGAATAAAAAAGCAGTAGAAATAATGGGTGTTTCAGAAGCGGCTTTTTATGCAGGAATTAAGAATGATTCTTTCAAGTTTCAAAATATTCTTAAAGTATATAAACTTTTTGATTGGGATCTCAATGAATTAAAGTCAGATGATATAAACATAGTGAATGAACCAGATTCTTTACACAATAGAACAAAATCAACTATAGAAAACTATAGCCAACAAATAGAAAATATTAAACGTATTTACGAATCACATATTGATACATTAAAAGAGCAAAACGAAACTTTAAAGAAACAGCTCGATTTCCTAAAGGAAATTATTAAAAAAGAAGCCAGATAAGCACTATATATATAGTAAAAAATCGTATAGATTTTCTATTTCTGTTCATTAAACAATAGAAAAACACAGATAGAAAATATATAATAGAAAAAATAGAAAATACAAATAAGATTGATTATAAGTTAGTAGCAAGCGTGAAGAGCTTCCCTGCAGCTCCACTTCAAAGGAAACAAAAGACCTGTAAATCTATTGATTTACAGGTCTTTTGTTTTGTTAAACATATTTTACATCCAACAATAAAAAAACTTTAAACATCTGAATATATGATTAAAACAAAAATTTTTAATGATTTGATTATAAACTCAAAGGCAGTTTGATTTTCAAACTGCCTTTGAATTTGAATAAAAGAAAGTTATTATCGTTCAAAAACAATTTTTCCTGTCTTTGAATATTTATAAGTAGCTCCTTCAATTTCGATTTGATAAATATACATTCCTGAAAGAATTCCTAAATCAGAAGCATTTACAATAATTCTATGAATTCCTGATGATTGAACTTCTTCAATTATAGTTTTGATAGGTTGTCCAATTATATTTTTAATTATAATTTGAACCCTAGCTTGTTCTGGTAATGTATAAATTAAATTAGAAATTTCCCTTGCTGGATTAGGATAATTAGTAATTACAAATGTGTTATTATTAACTGCAGTTTTTATATCAGCCATTTTCAATCCGAAATCAGTTAAAACTAAGGCTTTTTTATCAGCATATTCACTTCTTATATTGTAATTAAAGATTGGTGTTGGAAGTGATAAAATTTCCCTGGTCTTGATTTGTAAAGAGATTATTGTTTCATCAGATTTAATTTCAATAGGATTTAAATCAGACCATGCAAAAGCAATTTTTCCATTTTCCAATTTATAAGTTAAGCCATCTAATTTGGAATTAACTTTTTCTATTTCAAACAAATGCTGATTGAAATCCATAAACAATGTCATTGCTCCCAGATTTGCTGATGAAGATGCTTTAATTTCATAAATAAAAGATTGATTAGGTCTGATTTCCTGAACGTCATCATTAGTTGAAGATGTTTGTTTTAATGATGTTGTATTGTAAGATTTATTAATATCGCCAACACAAATACCCTTGAAATTATAGGTTGGATTTGAAGCATTAAAAGTAAAAGGTAAATTATTAAACTTCCAGTTACCTGCTGCAAATTGATTTACCAAGCCTACAATACGAAGTTGTACAAGAAGTGCATCCGTTGCATTGATAGAAAAAGATGAATTTACATCAGCAGCTATTAAAGGCAAATCAGTTAAACTTATCATTCCGATTGAATGTAATTTTATTAGTAAAGCATCAGTAGCAGTAACACCGCCCCATGGTAAATTTGAACTTACATTTAATGAATAATTATCATAAGCAATATTATCAAATTCATAGTATCCTGAAATTGTGTTTCCGAACAAATCTATTGTATTTGAAGTAATTGTAGAAGCCACAATAATTCCATTTTTTACTAAATGAATTGTTACACCATTCAATGCAGTATTGGCAGTATTATCATAAGTAAGTTGACCACTTAATTTGGCAGTTCCTGAAGCAATATTAAGAGCAACATTAAATGTAGTTGTTTTACTGCAACCATAAGGTGATGTTTCAGTAACTGAAATAGTACCGATTTGACAATTTCCGCATGTACCCCAATCTACTATTACCGATGATGTACCTTGACCACCAGTAATTGAACCTCCAATAGTACTCCAGGAATATAAATTTCCACTTACATTTGTTGTTTGATATTGATAAGGAATTGTTGTTAGTACAAGCGTGTCGCCAGAAATAGATGGATTAGGTAAGGTGTAAACATTTACATTGTAAGGAGCAGTAGTAGTTGAACAGCCGGTTGTTAAGTTGGTTTCTGTTACATCAATCCAACCTGAAGTGCAATTCTCATTCCATTTAACAGTTGCTGAAAATGCATTTCCTAAAGCAGTAATTATTCCACCTGAAACTGACCATTGATATGAAAAATTATTTCCATTATTTATTGTAGAATAATTTTCGTTAATTCCTGAGCAGCCAGCTATAGAACCTGAAATTGCAGGAGTTGGTATTGGATTGATTGTAACATTAATAGTAAAACTATTTATATTGCCATGAATATCCGTAACAGTCCATATAACCTGAGTAAGACCTGTAAATATATGACCTGCCAACGTATTGGTAGCGTTGATATTATTACTGATACTTAAAATTCCACAGTTGTCGGTGATTGTAATTGAATCTGGATTAAATTCATTACCAACAGTAATGTATTCTGTTGGATGTAATGCATTAGTAGCACAACGTATCTGATTTCCAATAGAAGCAATTGTTGGTATCTGATTATCAATAACAGTAATTGTTTGCTGGCAACTCAATGAAGTATTTCCTGCCTTATCAGTTGCTGCCCATGTGATAGTAGTATTTCCAACAGGATAATCAGCAGATAAAGATAATAAATCAGAACGAATTCCTGTAAAGTTAAATACTGAAGAGCAATTATCTGTTGCTGTTGGATTGTTTATTGTAATTGCAGCACTACATAAAGCAGAATCAGCATTTTGAATAATATCTGAAGGGCAGTTAATAACAGGTAATGAAATATCTTCAACTGTTATAACCTGAATTCCGATTAAACTGTGATTTCCACTGACATCAGTTGCATCCCAAGTTCTTGTTAATGTATAATTGTAGAAATCAGGCAATAATGGATTACTGCCTTTTGTGCTTACTTCTCCTAAGTAATGAATTATTGGCAAATTATCACAATTATCAGTTGCGGTTGGTGTACCTGGAACAGGAATATTTTCGCAACTTACAGTTAAACTTAATGGAACATTTGCTAAAACCGGAACGCTGGTATCCTGAACGATAATAATTTGCGTACCTATCAGGCTGTGATTTCCACTGACATCAGTTGCATCCCATGTTCTTGTTAAAGTATAATTGTAATAACTTAAAGATAAAGGATCAGTACCCTTAGTGGTAATTTCACCTAAGTAATTCACAACTGGCAAATTATCGCAATTATCTGTTGCTGTTGGAATACCTGGAATCGGAATATTATCACAGCTTATAGTTGTATTCAATGGAATATTAGCTAATACTGGAATAATAGTGTCCTTAACTATGATAAGCTGTGTTGCTATTAAACTATGATTTCCACTTACATCGGTTGCATCCCATGTTCTTGTTAAAGTATAATTGTAATAATTTGATAACAAGGAATTTGCTCCTTTTGTGCTTACTTCACCCAAATAATGAACAATCGGTGAATTATCACAAACATCACTAGCAGTTGGAGTTCCTATATTTGGAATATTATCACAACTTACTATAACATTTAAAGGAATATTAGCCATAACAGGAATAATGCTATCAATAACCAATACTATTGCAGATGCTGTTGAATAGTTGCCATTTTGATCATAAACAGTTAAAATAACTGTATCATTACCTATATCACTACAATTGAAATGAGTTTTTGACAGAGTCTTATTTGTAATATTGCATGGTGATAATACATAAGAACCATTATCAATCATAGGAATTGTAATATCTGCATTCCCATTAGTATCAAGATGAATAGAAATATTCTGAGTTATTACAGTAGGGTCAGGATTAACAGAAACCAATACATCCTTATCGGTTGTACATTGAGTATTTGTATTAGTAACAGTTAAACTATAAATTGTTGTATTAACTGGATTTACTACAGGATTCGATAAATTTGAAGTAAATCCGGCAGGATTTGATGTCCAATTATAATCAAAACCTACAGAAGCTGTAACACCTAATTGAGTATAGGAACCTTTGCAGATTACTATACTGCTAAAATTAGTAACAATAGGATTCGGACTAATTGTTAGTTGCATTTCATCAATTGAAGATGAAGGTGGCAATGTATAACTAGCATTCATTTTAAGCGTTACATTTCCATTAGCAATATCACTCTGGCTTGGAATATAAGTAGGATTTTGAATAGCTGGATTACTAAATGTTCCTGTTCCTGAAGTTGACCACAAGACAGCAGAAGCATTAGTAACCATTGCTGTATTTAATACATAATCAGAACCTTCACAAATTGTATCATCAACACCTGCATTTGCAATAGCTGGTGGAATGATAGTAATAGTAGCATTACTAATAGCATCATTACAAACATTTCCCTGTTTATAAGCAGTAAGTGTTAAAACAACAGTTCCAGTCTGTCCTATTCCAAAAGTATATGTAGGAGTTAAAGTGGTTTCGTCAGACAATACACCTATTCCTGTAGCTGTCCATAATAATGCAGAGTAATTTGAAGCAGTTGCTCCATTTACTGTGTAAGAACCGGTTAATGAAGACACATCTACTGAGTTTCCTGCAAAAGCTGTTGCAGGTTTCCAAATTGTTAACACTAAGTAATCACTAACAGGTTCACAGGAAGGATGTCCAAAAGCTGTTAAGTAAAGTTGAATCTGACCATCAAGTATATCTGCAATTGATGGAGTATAAATAGCATTCAAACTATTTGCATTCGTAAATGTTCCTGTTCCGTTTGTAGTCCAAATAATAGAATCAGAATTTGAAGTTTGACCTGATAGTATTAGTGAAGTATTTGTACTGCAAATTACAGTATCAGATCCGGCATAAGCAGTAATAGGACCAGCAGGTTCTGTAATTATTACATTGCCTCCTGCACTACATCCATTTGAATCTAATACATTTACAGTATAAATACCAGCATGTAAACCACTTGCATTACCAACGGAACCATTGCTCCATATTGCTAAATATGGTTGTGTACCACCTGAAATAGTTACATTAGCAGCTCCGTTATTATCATTGAAGCAATAAACATGATTAATAACATTTGTTTGAATGCTCAGTGCTGCAATTGGTTCCGTAATGGTAACTCCAGCAGTAGCGGTACATCCCTGTGCATCCGTGACTGTTACACTATAGCTGC
>CAIZXK010000175.1 GCA_903936865.1 uncultured Bacteroidales bacterium
AAACTTAGCTCCTGCTGGTGGTAGTCTTCAGTTGAAACCTTATGACAATGGAATAAACTGGCAAACCATTGCTACTACCTCTTACCTGATACCAACAACAGGCTATGCTATAAAACCAAGTTCAAACTATACGATGACTTTATCGGGCAAACTATATTACAGTCCGTTGACATCTGATTACACCAATACTTTAACCTTTAATGGAACTTCTTCATCTCAAAGCTGGAATCTGATGGCAAATCCCTATACTTCCTATATCAACTGGACTTTAATGGGCAAAACCAATGTAAATCAGACCTTGTATTTGTGGGATAACAGTTTATATCCATCAATAGCTCCAACAACCAATACTACATACTTCAGAACCTATAATGCAGTTTCAAACATTGGAGTTCCGGCAGGAACAACCCCATACATAGCACCATTACAGGGTTTCTTTGTAAAAGCAACTTATACCAATCCTAAACTGACTTTTCCACCATCAGCCAGAACACACAGCAATTCTGCTTATTACAAAGATGTATCTACAGAAATAGTGGTTCGTTTAAAAGCAGAAACAGAAGAAGGAGCCGATGAGTTGGTAATTTGTAAAAACAATGCAGCAAAGCAAGGATTTGAGGAATTTGACTCGGAAAAGATGTTGAATGCAAATCCATTGGAAATGTATTCTTACGCAAAAACCGGAGAAAAGCTAACCATCAATACCATCGACAACATTCAAACAATTATACCATTGGGCATTAATGGCATGGCAGGAAGTAAAGCAAAAATCACTGCATTTGCATTGGAAACAAGCAATCAGGTTTACCTGGAAGACCGCCATAAAGGCAAGCTAATCAGCTTGTCGGAAAACACAGAATACAGTTTTGAGTTTCCAACGGATGAGTTGCAGGGCCGGTTCTTTATCCGCTTTGGAGATGTAAATACTCCGATTACAAGTTCAGATGTGAAGGTATTTAAAAACAACAACGAACTGAATGTTATTGCCCAGACGGGTGAAAATATCGAACAGCTTGAGGTTTATTCATTAACAGGAGCTTGTCTTTTTAAAGCAGCAAGCAACAGCAACATGTTTACAACAAGCCTGGATTTAGCTATCGGTGTTTACATGATAAGGGTAAAAACCAACATCACAACACAAAATGTGAAACTTAACTGGAAGTAATAATTAACCATTATTGTTTATTAAAAGCCTGTGTCGGAAGATGCAGGTTTTTTTTAAATCATCAGAAAAATTAACTTTTTTGAATGTTACGAAAACGTATAGTGGAAATACATTATCGTAATGTTTTTTTGGTCTTTTTTCTGTTTAATTGTTTATTTATCCTTGTAAAAGGTATAAAGTCAACTTATTACGTAATTGTAAGTTTTGTTATAATTTAAATTTGTTAAACTCTTAAAAATCAAGAAATTAAGTTATTGGTATATTTATTGTAGATACATTATCATTATTTTATAAAGTAAACCAATTATCATTATTCTATAAAGTAAATTTATTTCATTTTTTACAAAATATTTTTTACAAATAGATTGCTTTGCATAAATTAAATCAATTTTTGATAAATCTTTTGAATATCTGTTAAATATCAGATGATAAATTGATTTTTTTTCAATTTACATCATTTCATGATCTATGTCAAGCGAATTGCTTTTTATGTTGTGTATTTGTTACGTTGAAAAAAAGTTAATTTAAAATAATTTATCATGAAAAAAATCTTTACAATTTTAATTCTAATCTTTTTATTGGGATGGACTAATGTGCGGAGTGCTGTATTTTCATTAACTCCTATAACAAGCGCAAAAGTATAATAGCAAAACAGCGGCTTCTGTATAAGATTAGCTATACTTAATAACATTGACAATAATATTTAATACAAATTAATATATAGATAATATGAAAACACTTTACAAATTAATCACGCTGCTCGTGTTTATAACATTGAACACAAACGTAATGGCCACCGATTATATAGTAAGCGGCGCAGGTACCACGGCCGCAAACGGCACATACACCCCGGATGGAACAAATATGAATGGTGCCCCCAGGTGGAAGCTCACGGGCGGATCCTATTATCTGCACAGCAATGGGAGTTCCCAATGGTCAATTAATACTAACGCTAATTACCCTGGAATGGGTGATTATCGCAATATTACTCAGTCTCCATTCAATAAAGATATACCTCCTTTTACAGGATGGGCAAATGACTTTATGGGAACTAATCCTGCTCCTACAGTTGGAGAAGCGGGGCCTGGGTTATCATACAGTTCGGGCACTTTTACTGAATCATCTGCCAATATCGGCAATATTGATAACAGTCAAGCAGTGATTATAACCCATAACAGTTTTGGAGGAGGAACATTTACCGGCACAAATGGTGATGATTTTGTGGCAAGCGGTAAGGCAGTAGTAACAAACCTGCCGGCAGGGCTTACAGCCGTTATCACACTAAGCAGTTCTACTACCCTTAGTGTTACGTTAAACGGTACAGCTTCTTCTCATGCAAATGCAAACGATGTTTCAACCCTGACTTTTACTTTCCAGAATTCAGCTTTTAGCACAAGCGATGCGTCTACAATAAGCAATTCCACCAAAAGCGATTTGAAAATCAATTTCATTCAGATTTATAGCGTTGCTTCCAGCGGAGGTAATTACACAACGATAGAGGCAGCAATTGCTGCCGCATCATCGGGAGATATTATTAATGTTTCGGGAGAGATATTTACCGAGAACGAACTGATTGTGGATAAGAATCTGACCATAAACGGACAAGGAGCTGCAAATACTTTCATACAGGCGGCGGCAACCTACAACACGGCAACGCACCGTGTTTTTCACATTAATTCAGGAATTACAGCCACCATTAAAAATGCTACCATCCGCTATGGGAGATATGCATTTACAGGATCAGGATCAGGGATTTTTAATGAGGGGAACCTGACATTGCAAAATGCCGATGTGAGTTACAATGTTTTTGGAAATTGGGGAAGCGGTGGAGGAATATTTAATAATTCTACTTTAGTATTGAACAACTGTGCATTCCATCATAATATAGCTTCCCAGGGTGCTGGTATTTTTACAAGTAAAACTGCAATAATTACAAATTCAACCATCACAGCAAATTCAGCAAACCTTATCAATGATCCTGCTAAACCTTATAATAGCAATTATGGTGGTGGAATATTCCTTCAGGGCTCACTTGTCCTGACCAACAGTACCATTACTAACAATATCTGCAGGAACGATCCGGCGCTATATTCGACCTTCGGGCCATCATCAGGCCTTTGTAATAACTATGCCGCACTTACTATTACTAACAGTATTCTTGCCGACAATGAAACATCGGATTATAAAGTTTATTATGGTATAGGGCTAATCACAGATAATGGATATAACATAGTTAAATATCAAGATATCACTTATACAGACTGGCTCTTAACAGCAGCCACCGATATTTTTTACAATCATAAAGCAGATAAGACAGCCAGTTCATCCTGGAACAGGAATAATGCTGCTTTAGTAAATCAGAATCTGAATATTTCCTCAACGCTTGCTGCAAATGGCACACTCAACGGCACACAAACTCTAGCACTTTTGAGCGGTAGTTTTGCCATTGATGCAGGTACCATTAGCGGAGCACCCACCACTGATCAGCGCGGCTTATACAGAAATGGCACAACCGACATAGGGTCATACGAGTATGCAGGCTTTTTAGCTCCTGCACCTACCATCACTTCCTTCACCCCAACATCGGTAGGCAGCGGAGTAACGGTAACCATCACCGGAACCAATTTCACCGGAGCCACAGCCGTGAGCTTTGGCGACACAGCAGCCACATCATTTAATGTAGTGAGTGCTACTAGCATCACAGCCGTGGTGGCTGGCGGAGCAACGGGCAGTGTGAGTGTAACTACTCCGGGTGGTACAGCTACACTTGCAGTTTTTTCCTTTATTTCTCCTGTGCAAGTTACGGCATCTTTAGGTACAACTTCTGGTAGTTACAATACCTTAAAAGCTGCCTTCGATGCTATAAACTTAGGCACACATAAAGGTGTAATTACTATTGCTATAAATGCCAATATCACCGAAACAGCCATATCAGAACTTAAAGCCAGCGGAACCGGCACTACGCCTAATATATCAAGTTATTCTTTCATTACTATTTCGCCCAATGGAGGTGCAGCCCGTACTATTAGCGGTAATCTTGCTTCCAAACTCATTTTTTTGAATGGTGCAGATAATGTTAGTATTGATGGGTTAAATACCGGAGGCAACTCGCTGACTATAGATAATGCAAGCACCAATACGAGTGCTTCTACTGTTTATTTTGATAACGATGCCTCTAATAATATAATCACTAACTGTACTATTCTTGGTTCTTCAACATCTACATCAGTCTCAGCAACTATTATGTTTGGCAATGTGTGTCCTGTTACCGGTAACGATAATAACAATATTAACCATAGCAAC
>CAIZXK010000176.1 GCA_903936865.1 uncultured Bacteroidales bacterium
ATAAATCAAAATCCCATTGGCTTTTTTCCTAATGGGATTTTTTGTGAAAGGGATTTCGGCTATACCACTGAATGTTAGCATTAGTAGTTCGTTTCTTTAAAGCTATTTCCACCGACATATAAGTCAAAGTCTATAGAAAGTCCAAGCATATTCATTCGTCTTATGGCGTCTTTATCAATGTTGGGTCCTCCTATCATTCCGTTCCCGTTATGTATGTCCATCGCAACTTGAATATATCCATTTGCTTTTTCAGCAAGTTGTTTAATTCCATCATTGTCTTGTTCCAAAAAATCAAGGAGTTTCTTCAGCTTATCTTCAAATTCATCAGGCTCCGGATTGGGTAGAATTTCAAATGAACTGAACTTGTAAGCTGATCTACCATTCTTTCTCAAGTCTCCCTTATTCCAGCCACCAGTTGGTGTCAGTTTGGTCATTGTTTGTAATTCGTTAGCTGTCAAAATTTCAGATGTTGCTCTAAAATAAACTTCATGATACGCTTCTGTCCCAACATTGGTAATTTGAATTAATGTCGTGTTAATGTAAACTGAAAAGTAAAATCGTTCGTCAAGAATTGGCAGATAAGCAATTATTAAACCGTCATTGGTTTCACGGTCGATGCGGTCAACTTTAAGTTTTTTGTCAACGTAAATTGGACTGTGAATTTCCAGATACTGTTCAGTCGTTCCAAGTGTCTTTTCCTTGAATTCTTTTTCTATCAGTTCTATGATTTGTTCGTCTGTCATACTATTAATGCTAACTCGATTATATATAAGGAAAATCTATTAATTTATACACCCATTTCAGTTGGCTTTGTAAGGTTTTTCCCATTTTATTTTTTCCACAAACTTACAAATTATTTCAATTAAAAGAACCTGACAGCTAAATAAAAACAATCAGGTTTTTCCCCGATATAAATCCGCTACAATCTATTAATTATCAAAATCCCATTAGCTTTTTTCCTAATGGGATTTTTTGTGAAGGGGATTTCGGCTATACGACTGAATGTTATAGCCAGGTTTTTGTTATTTTAATCTCAGTTCTTCTGTTTAATTTGTTTGCACATTTTCTTTTCTCAATGCTATCAAGACTATTGATGTATTTATCATCAAGTACTTGCCCAAGTTTTAAGAATGGATATATTTTATTAGTTTCTTCGTCAACAATAATTGGTTCTATATTAGTGTAAGCTTTGTAAGTTAACCTATTACTGTCAATCCCTTTATAAACACACCAGTCAATAAGATCTTCTGCTCTTTTTATAGTAAATGTATTCGCAAATGAAGTATTACTTTTTAAAAATGAAAAAACATCAAATTCGACAGATATATTTTTATTCTTTTTTAAGAAATCGACTATAGAATCCATAATTCCATATGATTGTTCATGAATCTGTGGTCTGCCAGAGAGATCCCAAATTATATCAGCTCTATATATTTCGCCAATTTGAAATGCTGTATCATTCAAGTTAAAAAACTTCTGAGAAAAGGTTGAAGTCAGAGAAAAGCTTAAAAACATTACTAAGATTAACTTTTTCATTTTATTATCTATCATTTGATGTTTTGATACGATGTTTTTTAAACTTGGCTATAATCGTTTATATATAAGGAAAATCCGTATAATAAATCCAATTTGCATTGGCTATGTAAGGATTTTTCCATTTTTATTTTTCCACAAACTTACAAATTATTTCAATTAAAAGAACCTGACAGCTAAAATAAAAACGGTCAGGTTCTTATCTGATACAAATCTACTACATTCATTTAAAAAACAAAAATCCCATTAGCTTTTTTCCTAATGGGATTTTTTGTGAAAGGGATTTCGGCTATACGACTGAATGTTATCAACAGATTATTTTATTTTTAAAATGTCACCAAATATTTGTTTCCGTACTCTACCATAGTATGTGTCTCTACAATTACCACTATTCCAATATGTAAAGTCCAATGTTTTATTAGTATAATTTACTTTATAAGTACTTCCTGAATTTGAATGAACTTCATGCTTTAAATATAGTTCTAATAGTCTTTGAAGAAACACACTCATTAATTTTTCTTCTTCCAGATTAAGTAACTTTGTTGTGTCTAATACAATTACTCTAGCTTTATCATCTATACTGCCACTAATTCTTTTGTTACATGGAACTGTATCCTTTATAAATCTTGCAATGATTTTATCATCTCTATTCCTTTGTATATAAATATACTCACGATGTCCGCCCAATTCACCATAGTCTGACGCCTCTACTAGAATTTTAAGAGTATCCTTTTTATCAGCTATGTCTAATGGACTGCTATATTCTTCACATATATTTGGTGCATTACTTTTTTCTTTTTCTGTTTTAAAAGTTTCAATAACCTTATCCTTTTTTGGATTACATGAAAAAAGTAAAGGAACTAAAATAATGAATTGAAGAATTTTAAATAAGTCTTTCATGTCAATTATTTCAAAGTGAGTTGGTTTTTATAATTTGTTGCTAACGTTGCGCGGCTTGCTGCAGGCGGGGAGCAAGTAGCTCGATTCCTGTCATACCGCTATATGTTTTTTACTTGTTGTTCATTCTCTTTCATCTCTTAAACCCCTGCTTGCAGCAAACCGC
The DNA here is from genome assembly GCA_903936865.1 of uncultured Bacteroidales bacterium. Classification (GTDB taxonomy): domain Bacteria; phylum Bacteroidota; class Bacteroidia; order Bacteroidales; family JACABE01; genus JACABE01. The sequence continues at coordinate 2,597 of CAIZXK010000176.1, forward strand.
TGTTGTACTAAATTCCGCAAAAGCGGAATAGTTATCTGCAAATATACGTATAAGATACTGAAAGGGAGTACCACCTCCCTAAATTATTTTTAATTCAAATTCAGTATCATGAAAAAAAGTGAACCGACGATTGTCGAAAAAGC
>CAIZXK010000177.1 GCA_903936865.1 uncultured Bacteroidales bacterium
ATTTTGTAAAAACCTTTATAATGAAAAGAAATACCATTATTGAGCTAATTATCCATATTGTATTTTGGATAGTTGCTTTTTATTTTTTTACAAACAACTCCTATTTACGATTTCAATCCAGCAACTTATCTGAAGAATATTATTCATTTGTAATTGTTATAATTAGTATCTATTTCAATAATTTATTATTAATTCCCCGATTCTTTAATAACCAAAAATACCTTACCTATTTTGGTCTTTTGTTATTATCGATACTTACAATCACAATTATTGAATTTTTATGGTTAAAGGATGATATTTTACAATATGCTTCTAATACAGATTTAATAATACAAAAAACTATTCTAAGCTGGAACTTCAGCTATATAATGTTTCGGGATGCATTGTTTGTTAGTTTTTTTACTATGATTAAAATTTATCAGAATGCTGTAAATGCACTAAAGCTAACTGAAGAAAAATCGAAACTGGAGAAGCAGAATTACGAAAACCGGATTGAGATGGTAAAAAGTCGTATCAATTCGCATTTTCTGTATAATTGCATGAATGTCATTTGTGCACTGGCAAACCGAAAATCGGATAAAACACTTGAGGTAACTCAAAATCTGGTTCGATTGATGGAGTATGTGGTTTCCGATACCGAAAACAAATTGGTAGCCTTGGATAAAGAAATTGGTTTTCTGAAAAATTATATTGCACTAGAATGCATCAGACACCGTGCTGTAAATATTGATTTTAAAATTACAGGAGATCCTACATTGCATAAAGTTCCTCCCATGATATTTGAATCGTTTGTAAACAATGCACTTAAATATACAAATATCAATACCAATGGTTATATTAAAATATCTATGGAATGTATGCAAACCGAAATTAAATTTATTTGCGAAAACACCATTGGTGAAAATAGAGATGAAGAAACAATAAGAACAGGCAAAGGCTTACTTAATACAACAAACAGACTCGGATTGCATTATAAAAATATGCACAGCTTAAGCGTTACCAGCGAAAACAATATTTTCAGGGTTCAATTGATTTTAAAATATAAGTACTAAAAATAATATATTGTCATATTTTAAATATAACATTAATTTTTCATTTTTTTTTTGAACGCGGATGACGCAGATCCCTTCGAGAAACACTGATAAAAACGGATTTTTATATTTGAAGATCATATCATTCTGAATAATCAGTGATAATCCGCGTTTACGGAACGTATCCGTTTAATCCGCGTTCTAATGTTTTAATACATTAATTTCTGAAACTAAAAATAAGGCATTATTTACTGTTTATTACTTACATCTAAAGTAGAATTATTCTTTTACAATAAAATTTTTACGGTAAGGGCTGCTTATTTTAATATGCTTATTTTTTACATTATCCAGTATTATATTTTTTCCATCTTTGCATTCAGCCATCTGTATATTAAAAATATAACTCTGATTGGCAAACGAAAAATCTTTCGCAGGAAGTATTTTTATCATTTTTTTCAAACTACCGTCTGTATAATAGGGTACTTCCTTTTCATCAAATACTTTAAGCAGATTGTTTTCCTTTGTTATATAATAAATGTCCTTTTTAAACATCTTAATACTTGCTTTTTCCCTGTGTTTTGACACAAAAATATAAAGTAATTTTTCCCGGAGTTCGTCTATTTTAATTTCATCATCAAATTCATTACACTTTCTGTTTTTTAATATTTCCGATTTCAATCTGTTAAGACTTTGCAACAAACGATCGAGTTCTATGGGTTTTGTAATAAAATCGAAAACAACATGATTAAATCCATCCACTGCAAAATTGCGATGAGCCGTAGTAACTATCACTTTCAGGTCTGGAATTTCAAAATATTTTAAAAGCTGAAACCCATTCAAGTCAGGCATTTCAATATCTAAAAAAATAAAATCAGGTTTTTTCTTATTTACCGATTCAATGGCAGTCATTACATCCAAACATTCGCCTACACATTTAAATCCTTTGTGAATTTTCATCAAATCCTTTAAATAGTCAATTGCCAGATAATCATCATCAATGATTATATAATTAATACTTTCGGTGTTTTGTTTTTTCATTTTCAATTGATTTAAAATATTCTTATTATCTTATTTCTTGTTAATAGCCGAAGATCAGATTTTTTTTAATTAATCTTTAAAAATGCAAATATACATAATATTGCATTTAATGCACAAGTAAAGATAAAACGTTAGCAAATCATAAAAATTATATTGCAAATAAAACACCATTCGAATTGTAAAATAGGTATAATCAATTAAATGGAATATAGCAAACTAAGTTAAAAACTTAAATAAACATCAAAATCTTTGTTAGCTTGCATCTGCTTAAATGCTGTTGTATATTTGACCTCTAAATTATTCAGCAAAAAATATTTAATAATTTAATTAAAAAAATCATGAAAAAGAAAATCTTTATTTTAAGCACAGGATTAAACGCTTTTAAAAAAGCTATTAATCTGAAACTCGTATTAGGCTTTATACTGTTTGGTAGTATTTTGCAGGTGAAAGCACAGGGTAATTTCTATGCTACATACAATTGCCAGAATTTATCACTTATAACAGCCGTTGCAATCTCAGATGACGGTTTCGATGGATTTATGGCTGTTGTAAGTGGTTATAATACTACAGGAAATGAAATAATAAATTTGATTAAATTAGATGACCATTTTAATGTTTTATGGACAAAATCTATTGATTATTCTTTGTCAAATATGAATTTACTAATTAAAGATATAAAACGTGATATTACAGGAGGATATGCTATATGTGGTAAATATTTCAATATTAATTACAACTATAATGGTGGCTTTGTTATGAGAATTGATAATAATGGAAATATTATATGGTTTAAAAATGCGAGAGAGATTTATAATACCGACAGATGCGAGGAACTTAATTCTGTTGAAATAATAGGCAATCATTATGTTAGTTGTGGATATTCAATTGATAATGGTAATCCAAAAAACGGATTTATTTGGAGTATTGATAAAAATACACAAGTTGTTGAATGGACAAGAACTGAAACCTCAGCCCCCTTTCCGGGAAATGGATATAATCCATATAATGTTGTATTAAAAGATGTTGTATATAATCCGGCTGATGGAATGTTATATACCTGTGGATCATGGTATGATGCTAACAATATAAATCCAAAAGAAATTGTTTTGGCAAGCTACGATTTGAACGGTAATATTGGGATTTCACAAAAATATACCGATAATAATGTAAACTTAATGGAAGGAATTGCTATAAGTATAGATGGTCAGAATATTTATGTTACAGGAAACATTACCACTAACTCTGGCAGCGATGACATTTTAATTGCTTGTATACAATCAAACGGAACAATGTTATGGAGCAATAAATTAGATATTGCAAATCGCGATAAAGTTAACGATATCATATTTTTCGACAATCAGTTATATTTTACAGGTAGTACAGAATATCAAAATAGAGAAGGGTTAATATTAAAAACCGATATTTATGGGAATCCTGTTTTTTCTGCTTTATATTCTATACCACAGTATTCATTGTTTGAATTTCATAAAATGCTTTATCGAAATACTTTTACAAATCCATCTATAATAAAAATAGGTTTTTACAATACAACCAATATACTTAGTATTGCTGAAACATATATTGCATATAATCAGGGATGCAGTGACGAACCCCATGCCGTTAATTTAGATGTGTTGAGTATGCAGCAATCGGATGTAAGTTATTATCATACAAAAGAAGACTTTAATTCATTCGATCCTAACTCACCAATATCAATACAAACGTATGAAGATATAATATGTCAGAGTCTTTACTTTACAATTTCACCAAAACCTAAAAGAAACTCATTAAACAAATCAAGCATTATAAACACAGAAAATAACGAAGAGTTATCTGTTTTCAATGATCAAATAATTATACCTTCAGCATATAATAAACTAAAATTCAAATTATATAGTATAGACGGCAGGTTAATTGAGGATGGTTTTGTTATCAATAATTGTATTAATATTTCTTCATTAAAAAAAGGTATTTATTTATTATATTTGCAATCAACAAATAATACTTATAAAACCATAAAAATTGTAAGATAAATAAAATCATAAAATTAAGTATTTAACTTATTTCAAAACCTCCATATAAGGGAGGTATAGAAATAACTTAATGCCATAACAAATGATATACAAAAGTATTCTTACTTATATAATTTTTATATGTCTCTTTCTAAGCACACAAGCTCAGAAAGAGACTTGGCATTGGTACTTTAGTAATTTTTCTGGTTTAGATTTTAATACTGGCTTTCCAATAGCAGATATAAATGGTCAGGTTTACCCAGGAGAAGGAGTTTCTTCTATATCTGACACTTCTGGTAATTTGCTTTTTTATACCAATGGTATTATAGTATGGAATAAAAACCATATGATAATGGATAATGGTAGCGGATTAATGGGGAATAAATCGAGCACCCAATCTTCAATTATTGTAAAACAACCTGCTAATGATTCTATTTATTATGTTTTCACTTTAGATGCTTACGAATCATTTATATTTCCCCCACATAAAGGTTTTAGGTATAGTATTATAAATACAAAACAAAACAATGGTTTAGGTAAGGTAATAATTAAAAATATATTAATTGCTGATAGTAGCTGTGAACGGGTAACTGCTGTAAAACATTGTAATGGAAAGGATATGTGGATTGTTGCGGCAAAAGCCAATAGCAACACTTATATGTCATATTTATTAAATAATTCAGGGTTAGATACGTTGCCTGTAATAAGCCAAACAGGACAGTTTACTAATATAAATGCAGCATTTTGGAGTTGTACAGCAGGTTCTATGAAAGCTTCACCAAATGGAAGGAAGATAGCTGTTGCTTATTGCTGCGAAAACCATACGGTAAGTTTATTTGATTTTGATAATTCAACAGGAATTCTATCTAATCCTATTTTGGTAGGATTTGCAAACCTTGATTATTATGGCTCTTATGATACAGAATTTTCGCCCGATCAAAAACATTTATATGTAAGTTATTCGTCAGGTGGAAGTGGTCATAGTAAAATCTACCAATACGATATTTCATCAAACAATCCAGTAACAATAAACTCATCCGGTATTCAACTGTTTTGGAATTATACACCGCCTAATACATTTACACAACATGCTTATGCACTTCAACTGGCTTGCGATAAAAAAATTTATATTGCTTTGCAGGGTTATACTTATGTTGGTGTAATTAACTATCCTGATTCAGCCGGTATGGCATGTAATTTTGTAAAAAACGGAGTCTATCTAAATGGAAAAACTTCAGGTATTGGTCTCCCCACCTTTTTCCCTGGTTTTTTTAATAAACTGCCCGATTATACCTATACCCAAAACTGCTTAACGTTTAATTTTATGCCTGTTTGCGATAGTGCTTCATTAGATTCCATTCGCTGGCATTTTGGAGATATAGCCTCAGGAATAAACAATACCTCAGCATTATATGCTCCACAGCATAAATTTTCAGATACAGCCAGCTATACTGTAAAAGTTTATTACCATTACAAATGCCGCACCGATAGCGTAATAAAAACCATCAATGTGCAACTGCCGGCTTATAGCTTTCCACAGAGCTATATTACAGATACCATAACACCACTTTGCAAACAGCTGAGTTTTATGCCCGTCTGCGACAGTGCTTCATTGGATTCCCTATACTGGAACTTTGGCGATCCGGCTTCGGGCATTGCCAATACTGCCAATTACTATAATCCCTGGCATACGTTTACCGATACCGGAACTTATAATATAACGCTCATCCTCTATGCTTTTTGCCGTACAGATACCGTGCATAAAACCGTGAATGTGGCATTGCCTGTCAGCAATTTTACATTGGGAGCAGATACCACCCTTTGCAATCAGGATAGTCTGAAACTGCAGGCAAGTTTTCAGTCGGTGCTGCCGGCAAGCTACCAATGGCAAAATGGCGATACTACTTCTACATTATGGTTACATCAGGCCGGAAATTATTGGATAAAACTTAATGCCGGAGGTTGTTATTTTACAGATACAGTTACCATTAATTATCAGCAAACACCCATGGTACAACTACCAAATGATACTATAATCTGTGAGGATAGCCGTGTTGATATTTCGATTCCGCAGGGCAATTACAACATCCTCTGGAGCGATGGAAGTATGCTGAATAACCGCAGTTTTAATATGGCAGCTACCTATTCGGTAAGCTTAAGCAATTTCTGCGGAACTGCTACCGATAACTTTGTGCTGCAAACCAAAAGCTGCAACTGCTATCTCTATATTCCCAATGCTTTCACTCCCACAGGCGATGGCCTTAACGAATGTTTTAAAGCCGTTTACAATTGCGAATTTGAACACTTCCAGCTCTATATCTACAACCGCTGGGGACAATTAGTCTATGAAAGCCAAAACCCGTCTGATTGCTGGGATGGCAAATACAAAAACAGCTTTACAGAGCCAGGTGTATATGTGTATTTGCTGGAATACAAAAGCATTTACAATGCAGGCAAGGAAGTGAGAAAAGGAAGAATTACGGTGGTGAGGTAAAATAACCTCTCCTAAATCCTCTCCAAAGGAGAGGACTTAACGAACAGGAAATAAACAGTACAGTGTAAATGATAAATTTATATTTTATATTTCAATAAGCTCCATATCCACCAGACTTATTCCTTTATTCATGAGAGTATATTCTTTTTTTTCTATGTAGAATAATCTACCCTTCAGGTGAATTTTGTCTCTGATGTTCAGGTTCTTTATTTCCAATGGAGTTAGCTTAAAGCTGCCTCTTACCCGTTTTTTGTCTTTCTCCACCCATTGTTTAAATTTCCCGTGAAATTTCTCAATCAGTCCACCACTTCCTTCCGGATGGAGCGAAGTGTTGAGCCGCTGCACTCCAAAATGATCGGTATGGTGAGCCATCAGGTAAGGGTATTGTCCGTTCTGTTCAAAGTTTTGAGCCATGCCACCATAGAACATAATGTGAGGCGATGCTTCCAGGTTTTTCTTATCTATTTCTGGAACAAACCAGTGTTTTTGTTCGATTATATCTGTTTGATTTTGATTATCCCACCAGTATTTATGTATGTTCATATCCAATGGTGATATCTCTGAATTTAATTCGTATATGCCTTTATTTGATGATACCTTTTGTATAGATAATGCACTTCTTTTTATATTGGAAATTATCTGGGGTTGTGAATTTAAACCTTTTAAAATCGTTTGTAATGAATAAATTGCTTTAGTGCTATCATCCTGTCTTGTATCACTGTGTGCATAAGCATAATTCATCATTGAAAAAATATTTAAAATGTTTGATGTGTTGTTAATGTCAGGTACTTTTTCTTCGCTTTCACCATAATCAGAGTACATAAACTTATAATCTTTGGCATCATCATACGTTACCAGCAAATCACCTGCCAGTTTGTCATCCATTTTGGTAACTATGTTTCTGTCAAATATATCGTTATTAAATTCAAGGCTGTATTTATAACCAGGAAAAGCTGTCATCGAAAATATTTTTAAAAGGTTTTTCAAAAAGCTTTTAAAAGAATAAGCCTGCTGAAATGATTTAATAATTACTTTTAATTCTTCATTTACATAAGAACTATAATTTTCAATAAGTGGCAATAAACTTTCATGACTAATCCCAGTAGTTGGAGATGGTTGAGATTGTATCCAGTTGTATAGCAATGTATCTATATTGTAATGTTTATGATTTTGCGATACCATAACCAGTTTGCTAAGGTCTCCTGTTGCGAATGGGTTAGTTGTAATTTGCCCGCCAAATCCTGCTTGTATTACTTTCCAGAGGTAAGGAAATGGCAATACAGGTGTATGTACATCGTGTCCGTTTCCATTGTAAAACTTGGTATGTACAGGGTTGAAAAAGTTTATATATTGTTTAAAAGCATTTCTGGAACCTCCTGAGTTTTCCATTCCATCCCAGCTCTCTTCTCCTTTTATTTTTACGGGGGCTATTACAAAATCATTACCTGTAACAGCATTTGTAAACATACTGCTGCAGTAGTTAAAATATTCCGGAGATAGATAATCTATGTTCAGATAATTATTATTCGGATTGTTTGAATAAAAATTAGGAACTGAACCATAATTATACTCCCCCAGATCGAGCTGGTTAATATTTTTGCTTACATTTTCATGTTCCAGGCTTCCTTTAAATTGCAGTTTCAGTGTTTTCTCATTTTCGAGAAGCAGCACTTCACCACGTCCCATTACGATGCCAAAAAACAGCAGTTCGGCCGTAGCTTTTCTTTTAACAGCATGGGAAGTTATCCGCGTAGGAAAACCAAAAGCCGTTAAATTAGTGAGTGTTGCCGGAACTTCAAAATCCAGCGAATAGGGAGCCGGAATTCTATCTTCCAGAAACATCGGGTTTTCATCCACTACACTTATTTCGATGTTGGAAGGTAAGTCCATTCGGTATTTTCCTTCAACTAAAAGTTCTATCATAACGATGCATTGTTTTTAAGGTTTGTATATTCCTGCATTTTTTCGGCAAGTCCGTTTTTCCCGTGTACAGTAATGTATGTTTTTATCGGATCATCCAGTTTCTTTTGCAGATTTTCAACAACAGAAGTCATTTTAATTAATGCTTTTGTCAATTCGGGATCACTCGAAAAAAGCGGAGTTGAAGCAATACTCTTATTATCAATAATACTTCCACCACTTTCCCTTCCTGACATTGAGCCGCGGTTGCTGAGCGAAGTCGAAGCATAAGCTTTTGCAAAGTTCAAACTTGCCAAACCCTTGTTTTGTCTTGCCATTTCGAGGATATCCAGTACCGGACGAATGGTTGGATTGTTCACCGCTTCTGCCGGAGCAATGTACTCCCTTCCATTTTCTCCGGTTATTACGGTTGGCGAATCCACAAAACCCCTTTTTCCCGGATTGTTTTTTGCCCTGTAACGTTTTCCATCCTGTGAGCGGGTAACATCCAGATAACCTCCTTCTTCAGCTCCCGACATGGTAGCTGCTACGGTTGCCAGCTGAAATGCACCTATTCCACCAACCAATATTGACAACGGAATAGCGGCAGGAAAACCGGGTTTTACCCATAGTTGCATAATGGCTG
>CAIZXK010000178.1 GCA_903936865.1 uncultured Bacteroidales bacterium
ATTTCTAATACCCGTGCTTTTCTGAATAATATTTTTGTTAATGCCCGTAACAACACATCAGGTTCAGGGAAAAACTATGCTGTTAGAGTTGCTGGTACAGGAATAAATCCAACAGGTTTAAACCTGAATTATAATATTTATCATGCTACAGGAACGGGTTCTGTTTTTGGTTACTATGGAGGTGATATTGCAAATCTTGCAACATGGAAAGCATCAGTGGGTCAGGATACCAGTAGTATGTTCGGCGATCCTCAGTTTATTGATCAAAGCGGAATAATACCCAATCTTCATTTAAGCACAGTTTTACCAACACCAGCTGAAGGAAGTGGAATTGATATAAGTAGTATTAATGATGATATTGATGGTGAAATCAGAAGTGGATTAACACCTACAGATATTGGTGCTGATGCCGGTAATTTTATTCCTTCAGATATTTTACCTCCAACAATAACTTATACCGTATTATCAAATACTGCAAACCTTAATAGCCGTGTTTTAACAGCTACTGTTACTGACCCATCAGGTGTTCCCTTATCAGGTAACGGTCTGCCGGTGCTTTACTGGAAAATAAATTCAGGAACTTATACAGGTGTTCAGGGAGCTTCAATCGGAAATAATCAATATACATTTTCATTTGGTGCTGGAGTTTCTCAGAGCGATACTGTTTCTTACTATATAGTGGCTCAGGATAATGCTGCTACACCAAACGTAATAAGTAATCCTTTTGCAGGAGCTTCAGGATTATCAGTTAATCCTCCAACTTGTTCAACTCCCCCAACTACAGCATCTTCTTACAGAATATTAAAATCATTTTCAGGAATTTACAATGTTGGCACTTCTCAGAATTATACTTCTTTAACTAATACAAATGGCTTTTTTGCAGCTGTTAATACAGGTGTTATTACAGGTAATGTTACTATAAATATAACCTCTAATATTACAGAATCAGGCAGCAATGCTTTAAATCAATGGGTAGAAGAAGGTAGTGGTAATTATTCAATGATTATTCAGCCTAATGATACAGCAAGAATATTATCCAATTTATATTCAACTGACGGAAGTGCATCTTATGTAATTCCTATAAATGGTGCCGACAGAGTTACCATTGATGGAGGTCCGAATAAATTATTTATATTCAGAGCCTGGAGCGGAACAAGAGCATACACAGCTACTGTTATTGGTTTTTACAATGGGGCTGCCAATGATACACTTAGAAATTGTATTATTGAAAGCAACGAAAGTACAACTACAATCGGAGCAATTACTATCGGAACAGGAAATAATAATGTAACTATCTCTAATAATGATATCAGAGATAGCAGAGCTGGTACTTATAATGCTTCTTTAAATACAGGCATTTATTCAAAAACAGGTGCAAATATATTAACAATTACCAACAACAATATTTATAACTGGACCAGATCGTCAGTAGGGACAAGTTATGGAATTTATCTGCTTTCTGCTGCTGATGGATGTATAATATCTGGAAATAGTTTTTATATGGAGAGCGGAATTTCATCAGCTTATACTCAAACTGCCATAAATATAGCCTCAGGAAATAATCATATTATTAATGGAAACTATATTGGCGGTCAATCGGCATTATGTGGTGGAAGTGCTTGGATAAACAGCGGTGTTTATTCTGTTTATGGTATTCAATTGGCTACAGGAACAGCTTCAACCACTTTTGTTGCAAAAAACACAATTCAGAATATCAGTTTATCTTCAACAAGTTCGTTAGCGTTTTATGGAATTTATGTTACTACAGGTAAAGTTTCCATAGGTGGTTCTGGTAATGGAAATATTATCGGACATAATACTGATGCAAGTAAAGGAATTAAAATAGCCAATAATACATCATCCAATGTTATGATTTATAGTGCCAGTGCAGATATTGTTGGTATTGATTATAATACGATTTCAAATATAAATCAATCCAATACAACTTCCAGTGCCGGATTAAAAGGGATAAGTTTCAATACCGGAAATCCTACAGTAACTAATAATACCATAAAATTACTTTCAACTGCATCTACCAATACAGGTACCACATCAAGCAGTGCATTGATTGGTATTGCTTGTAATTCATCTGGTTTAAACCAGAATATCTCAAATAATATAATTTCTGATTTTATTGCATCAACTACATCAGCAAGTGCAGTAAGAATACTGGGAATTTTATTAAGTGGTGCTATTTCAGACGGAGTGGTTAGTAAAAACAGTATTTCTAATTTCAAGAACTCCTGTACAAGTTCATCTGGAGGTTACATTACTGGTATTCTGATGAATTCTGGATATGCATATACCATCGACAACAATGTAATTTCCATTGTCAACGGTTCAAACACCAATGCTTTGAATATACAGGGAATTTGGGATAATGCAGGGACTTTAGGAACTAAAAATTATTATTACAATTCCATATATATTGGTGGTAGCTCTGCATCGGGCAGCTCAAACAGCTATGCTTTTAACCGTTCATTAAATACTACTGTTGATCTGAAAAATAATATTTTCAGTAATCAAAGAACAGGTGGAACAGGAAAACACTATGCTATAGCTACAAATTCAAATACTGGATTTACATCAAACTACAATGATTTTTATACAACAAACTTAACTAATTTAAGTAGTAATAATAGTGGCACTACCCCTTTGGATTTTACCGGTTGGAAAAGCATTACATCTCAGGATATCAACTCATATTCTGTTAATCCCAACTTTACTACTGCAATAAATCTGCAACCCTTATCGGGAAGTTATTTGTATGGAACTCCAATTGTAAATTTTACAACGGATATTGTTGGAATTAACAGAAGTCTGACTTCTCCATCTATTGGAGCTTATGAAGAAAATGCAAATACTAAAACACTGCATCTGAATGTTTTCTTAGAAGGATTGTATGATTTAAATTCAGGTATAATGCGTGCTGTACAAGATGAAAATGGTGATCATTATGGGGCATCAATTGCCGATCATATTACTGTTGAGCTACATAATTCTGTTTCACCTTACGAATCAATTTACTCATATTCTGAACAGGAACTTTTTACCAATGGCAATTGCTCCGTTAATCTTTCAACTTCTATAAATGATTCTTATTATATAGTAGTTAAACATAGAAACAGCTTACCTACATGGAGCAGTTCACCTGTTTCTTTTTCGCCTTCAATAGTAAATCACTCATTTACTAATGCTATAAATAAAGCGTATGGAGATAATTTAAAAGAGTTAGAACCTGGCGTATTTGCAATATATGTTGGTGATGTTAATCAGGATGAAGTAGTTGATTTGTCTGATTTGGTTGAAATGGATACCGATCTTACTAATGGTACCGTTGCTTATATTGTTTATGATTTAAATGGCGATGGAGTTGTAGATTTATCTGATTTGGTAGCTATTGATGAAAACTTAACCAATGGTGTTGTATCAATGTATCCGTAAACTCTGATTGGTAACTATTAACAGAATTTATTGTAAAGGAAGGTGGTAATTTTAAAATACCACCTTCCTTTTTTGTTAAACCAAAAATTCTCAAAGATATTTATCAGTGTTTTATTTTTAATTGTTTGCAAGATTTTATTTTTATTTATTTTTTTAAAATTCGTGTAATTTGTGTAATTCGTGGCTAATATAATATAATTTATGGATTTATGATTAAATAGTTTCTCCCATTCGTATTAAGATTCTCGCAGTTGGTTGAAAAAATTTCGCTATAAAATAGGTTTGTGTTTATTTCGCACAATACTAAAATTGTGTAATTATACATTAAATCTAGTATATGTTATTTCATAATATTATAAAAATTAGTTAGTTTATCAGTGCATAAAATGCTTAACGTATTTTATGCACTTTATGTACACTAGTCTATTAAAAAAGTTGAAACATTAACATTTTAAATATGATTATTTAGATTTTAAACAGAAAAGAATTGCCAATTAAAAACAAATGAGTTCGGATTCCTGAATTCATACTCTTCCATTAGTAAGCAATTTATTTGTTATATATCACATAATAAAATAGTTGAAAAGCTATAATCAGATAAAAACAATATATTGACAAATTAAGCTTGAATTAACAAAACAAAAAATACAATAGATTTGCAAATTACAATTAAAAAAACTAAAAATATTTAAACAAATAAATTTATCTATTAATTAAACAAATCAAAAATGAAAAAACTAAATTCTTTTTTTTCAATTTTACTGCTACTTTTAGCAGTACTCTTTGCCCAAAATTCGTGGGGGCAGACAACATTAATTTCACCTACTGGAGATGGGGGGTTTGAAACAGGAGCAAATTTTGCTGCTAATGGTTGGATTCCTGTCGATCATACTACAAATATTTGGAAAGTAGGAACCGCAACAAAGAACAGTGGTACTTATTCAGCTTATGTAACAAATGACGCTGGTACATCAAACAGTTATAATAAGACCGTGAGTCAAACATCTTTTTTTTATAGGGATATAACCTTTTCTTCAGGAAAAGCTTCTGTTTTGAAATTTGACTGGAAAGGAAATGGTGAATCAAGCTTTGACAGAGTATATGTTTATATGGCACCGACTAGTGTTACACCCATCGCCGGTAACCCAGCGTCAAGCAACAACACGTTAACAGGTGCTACAATGATAGGTGGTCCATATAATAGCCAGACTACTTGGCAATCTGTTACCATTAATCTTGGAGCAACATATGCTGGTGGAACATATAGACTTATTTATATGTGGCAAAATGATGCCAGCGGTGGAGCAGACCCTGCTTTAGCTATTGATAATGTTTCCTTAATAGAATATCCTTCTTTAACTGGAAATAAAACCATTAAATCATCAGGTGGTGATTACACTACCTTTACAGCCGCTATTAATGATTTGAACTTTGCTGGTGTGGGCGCAGGTGGTGTTACTTATAACGTTGATGATGATTTGGTGTTAACGGAAGATTGCCCTGTTATTACAGCTACAGGAACTGCTTTAAATCCTATTGTTTTTCAACGCACAGGTAATGGAACAAATAGACCTGTAATAAAACCAACAGGAACTGCTAGTTCTTCCAATGCAGGTATTGCTATTGCTGGAGGTGACTATATCACTTTTGATGGGATTGATATTACAATTGCTACGGGTTCGCTTGTAGAATATGGATATTTAATCCGTAATGCATCAGCTACTGATGGTGCTCAAAACAATACAATAAAAAACAGTAAGATCATACTCAACAGGACAAATACTTCTTCGGTAGGTATTATGCAATCAGCATCAACATCTTATGGTGGTGCTTTTTCTCCTTCTGCCAACTCAGGAACTAATTCAACAAATAAATATTATAACATTACCATCGAAAATGCCTTTAACGGGATTTGGCTTTATGGTTCTTCCTCCTATTATGATGCAAGCTGTGAAATTGGTGTTACAGGTGGAGGAACTACTACTATTGGAGCAGCTACCTCAAATGACATTGGAAACGGTAGCGCAGCCAGCGCTTATGGCATCCGGTGCTATTACCAGAATAATCATTCGGTGTTCAACACTGAAGTCAGAAATGTGACAACAACCGCTAGTAACTCAGTATATGGCATTTCCCTTGAAAACAGCCAGGGGACCTCATCCCTTTATAACAACAAGGTGCATGACGTTAATTTTACAGGTACGTCCACTTCAATACAGGCTTATGGCATCCAGGCGGGAGCAGGATTCTCGCAAACACTCAATGTTTACAACAACGCTGTTTATGCAGTGCTTCATGGGATTTCAAGCGCAAGTGCAACCCAGGTGGTAAGGGCAATTGCAGCAAATGTATTGGGCAGTGGAACGGTTAATCTGTACTTCAATTCTGCCAGGGTTGATGAAAACGCAAGTGCATCCACAACAGCCTTTTATGCTGCTGGTGGTACACTTAATGTGAAGAACAATATTTTTGCAAATTTCTCGACCTATGGTGCGACTGCTAAAAGGTATTGCTGGTATAATAGCTCTGGTACTGTAAATTCTTCATCAAACAACATTCTATACATAAACACCTCTGCCGGAGCCAATAACCTCATTGGATATGGCAGTTCAGCCGACCGGGCTTCGCTTCAACTTTTTGCCGCTTCTATCAGCGGCACTGCGCCTGTTGATGGTTTAGAGGCAGGAAGTTCAAATGCAGATCCTAATTTCACAAGTTCAACAAATTTAACTTTTGCAGGCACAACACCTGCTGCATTAAGTGGTGTAGCTGTTGCAGTTACTACCGATATTACAGGGGCAACCCGTGATGCAAGTCGTCCCTCGATTGGTGCTTACGAAACAGCCCAAACACAAAACGATAAATCAGCTCCTGTTCTTAGCAATGTAATTATTTCAGGTTCTGGTACAACAACCCCTTCTGTTAGCGTAACGTTAACTGACAATAGTAATTCTGCGAATAATGCAACCGTAAGATTATGGTATCGTTTATCTTCAAGCAGTGGTGTATATACAGCAATAGATGCAGACACCAAGCCAAGTGGTGCTATGAACGGAATATATACATGGAATACCTCTTTAGCAGCTTTAGGAGCTGCAACTTATAATTTTTATATCACAGCCCGTGACGATCAGGGTGCAGGTACCGGTATCTGGGTTAATCCTATATGGACTTCTTCTTTTGCAGGATTTAGTGCTTCAGATCCACCTAACTTTACTGCTAATCCTGACGCAAATGCTAATGTTCGAAGTTTCCAAAAAACGCAAAACCTTGCTGGAGGCACTTATAATGTGGGCGATGCTTTTACTCTAAAAAAACTTACTGATGTTGCTAATGAATTAAACAATTCAGTTCTTCAAGGCAATGTTATTTATGAATTAAATAGTGATTACGATGGAACAACAGGTGAAACTTTCCCAATTACTTTTAATCAGTTTACAACTGATGGCTTAGGAAGCTGGACAGTTAGCATTCGTGTTAAAAGTGGTGCTGGTGTAAGAACTACATCAGGTTCAACTGCAACTGGCGACCTGATAACTTTAAACGGTGTTGACAGACTTGTTTTTGATGGACGTGAAGGAGGAACAGGAACAACAAAAGCATGGATAATATCCAATACCAATACAGGTACTTCTACTTCAACTATCAGCTTTAAAAATGATGCAATCTATGATACAATCAGGTATTGTGAACTTAGAGGCGCAAATACTTCTACTTTGTATGGAGTTGCATATTTTTATACTGGCACAACATCAGGTAATGACTATAATACAATCGACAATTGTGATATCAGAAATGCTGCTACTGATAATATCACAAACTTACCGGCTTGTGCTGTGTATGCTTATGGTACTTCAAATAGTTTAGCAAATGATAATAACACTATATCTAACTGTAATATTTTTAACTTTTGGGCTAGTAGTTCAAACTCTTATGGGATTTACATAGGATCATTTAATAGCAATTGGATTGTTACAGGAAATAATTTATATCAGGGTTCATCAAGAGCAGCAACTGCTGCGGTAACTCCAACTGTTATATACATTACCAATACATCTGGTAATAATTTTATAGTAACTAATAATTATATTGGAGGTTCTTCTCCTAATTGTGGAGGAAGTGCTTGGACTGTTACTGGTTCTTTTGCCAATAAATTTCAAGCTATGTATTTGAATGTTGGTACAACTGCAGCGTCATCGGTACAAGGCAATACAATTAACAATATTGATTTTACAACAACAAGTGGAACAACAACTGCTTACGGTAGCTTTTGTGGAATAGGAATTGCAGCAGGAAATGTAAACGTCGGTAATACCACAGGAAATACTCTTGGTAGTTCAACAATTGATAAACTTAAATTAACTGCTTCTAACGTTGCTCTTTTAGTAGGTATTAACGCTGCAAGTACAGGCACGGTAAACATTTCTAATAATACAATTTATGGTTTAACTAGTGTTGGAACGACTGCCGCAACGGGAGCTTATTTAACAGGTATTCAAACTTCTGGTACAGCCGGAATTTATACAATTAATAATAATACTATTGGAAGTACATCTATTGCAAATAGTATGAGAGCCGGTATATTGGGAACAACAACCGGAGCTACTTATACTGTTGGTATTACAAATGCTGCAACTGGCGCAATTTCAATTTCCGGAAATACAGTTGGAAATTTGGTTTCTTATGGTGTTAATACATCTTCAAATATTAGAGGGATTGTTAGCTCTGCCGGAGTAAATACTTTAACTTCAAATACAGTAAGAGACCTTTCAACCCCATGTTCAAACGTTAGTACAACTTCTTCTGCTTCGGTAATTGGTATATCTATGACTTCAACTACAACCGGAATATCTACTTTATCACAAAATACAATTTTTGGATTAAGCAATAGCCATGCTACTGCTGCTGTTTGTGTTACTGGAATTCATTATGCTGGTCCAACAACTGGAACTAATATTGTGGCTCGCAACCTTATTTATGGTTTAAAAATAGTTTCTACAAGCCAAACTGCTGATATGAGAGGTATTAATTTTGCAAGTGGATTGGCGAATGTACAAAATAATATTATCCGTTTGGGTTATGATGCGGATGGAAATGCTCTTACAACTGGAATTCAAATTACAGGCTTGTATGATGTAACCAGCACCTCCACTACCGGAATGTACTTTAACAGTATTTATATTGGA
>CAIZXK010000179.1 GCA_903936865.1 uncultured Bacteroidales bacterium
AAACGGCCCCGTAGCTCAACTGAATAGAGTATCTGACTACGGATCAGAAGGTTCCAGGTTTGAATCCTGGCGGGGTCACAAAAAGCACTTGCAATTAATTTGTAAGTGCTTTTTTTAGTTTTTATTCTTATTAAACATAAAAGAATAATTACTTCGATTTTGAGTGGATAAATAACTATATTTGCTATTAAATTTTATATACGATGAAAAATGATACTTTTTTTGCATCTTCACATCGAAATTCTGAAAAAGAAGTAATTGAAGATAATGCAAATTTATTAAATGAAGAGTATGTAAGTATAATTATCAATGCATTACCAGAAATTGCTGCAATTTTAAATACAGACAGACAAATTGTTTTTTCAAATGATGCTTTGATGAATTTCTTAGGTATTATTGATAAAAATGGGTTATTAGGTTTGCGACCAGGTGAAGCTGTAAAATGTATTAATTCAGCTTTAATGGAAGCCGGATGCGGAACTTCTGAAAATTGCAGGTATTGTGGTGCTGTAAATGCAATTGTTGAAAGTCAGAAAACAAATGAAAAAGTAACTAAAGAATGTAGAATTACTTCAATTAGTAATGACAAACATGAATTTCTGGATTTAAAAGTTACTTCAACACCATTTGTTTTTAAGGATAAAATTTTTTCAATTCTTTCAGTAGATGATATCAGCGATGTTAAACGTAGAACCATGCTTGAAAGAATATTCTTTCACGACATTATAAATATTGCGGGTGGATTAAAAGGATTTTCTGAACTTTTAAAAGAAACTCCTGATCCAAGTGAACTGAAAAATTATATTAATATAGTAGATAGATTAAGTAATGAACTATTGGAAGAAATTCTTTCACAAAGGGCTTTGACAAATGCTGAAAATGGAGAATTGGAACCGACTTTTTCCAATGTATCCTCTTTAGATTTACTGAATGATGCAATAGCATACTTATCGGTTCATTCTGTAGCTGTTAAAAAGAAAATGCATATTTTAGAAAAATCAATTGATATTAGATTTAAAACAGATGATATACTATTAAAAAGAGTATTAATCAATATGCTTAAAAATGCATTGGAAGCATCTGAAATTGATCAAACCGTTAACCTAAACTGTACAAAAGATAATAATTATATTACATTTAGTGTTCAAAATTCAAAATTTATGCCACGTGCTGTTCAGTTACAGGTATTTCAGCGATCGTTTTCCACTAAAGGAAGCAACAGAGGATTGGGAACATATTCAATTAAATTGCTAACTGAAAGATATTTAAAAGGAAAAGTTGGATTTGAAACTTCTACTGAAAATGGCACTACTTTTTATGTAAAAATACCTGAAATATTGAATTAGTTAAAATTAAATTCATCAAAAACTTTTTAACATTCTAATTAAGAAAACTTTATAATTTTATATATTTTCATTCGTTATACTTAAAATAAAAAAGCACCATAAATTATTAATTTACAGTGCTTAATAAATGTTTTGGTGATTCCGACTGGATTCGAACCAGTGGCCCACAGCTTAGAAGGCTGTTGCTCTATCCAACTGAGCTACGGAACCGATTCTTTGGATAAAAAAAAGGAACACTAAGTTCCAATTTTTGTTTTGTT
>CAIZXK010000180.1 GCA_903936865.1 uncultured Bacteroidales bacterium
CCGACCAAAGCCGAAATTATCCCCGCATTGGCCATGTAGCCCGACGAGAACAATAAGGCTGATTCGGTATGCTTAAAATCTGCCAATTCTTTTTCCAAAACTGAAATTAGTATTAATATTAATGATTCTTTAAAAATACTATCTTGGAATATTTATATGCTTCCGTACATTGGGGCAATAAATAATAATTCAGAAAGAGCTGAAGCCATTGGTGAAGTAATTTTTAATATGGATTATGATATTATTGTGTTTCAAGAAGCTTTTAGTAACAATTCAAGGGAATTGATATTAAAGGAACTTGATAGTAAATATCAGTATGTTTATGGGCCTGTTAATGAAGAAAAAAAATATTGGGTAACAAATAGTGGTATTTGGGTTCTAAGTAAAATTCCTTTACAATTTATAAAATCTATTGAATTTAATGATTCAAAGGGATTTGATGCTGTTGCAAATAAAGGAGCCGTTGTGTATGAAGGTAATTGGAATGGAAAAATTTTTCAGCTGGTCGGGACACATCTTCAGGCTAATGAGTATAGCTATATTAGAAAAAGACAAATTAACCAGCTAAATAATGAAATTTTATTACCTCATAAAAAGGATAGTGTTCCTCAACTTATTTGTGGTGATTTTAATATTAATACGGAAGACTTTTTTGATTATTTTTATTTGATTAATTGCCTTAAAGTGAAAAATGAAAGATATTTTAGTTTAGAAAATATTTCTTATGATGAAATAAATAACAAATTAGCAGAAAAGGATAAACCGGTTCCTAAAACACTGGATTACATTTTAATTGGAAATGAAACAATAAATTTTGCTATTGAAAAGAATATAAAAAGGCTGTATGGATTCAGCTCCGATGGATTAAAAGTAGATTTGTCTGATCATTATGCTATCGAAGGTGTTGTTTCATTCTGATATTATAAGCAGATTTTCCAAAAAATAAAAAATCCACTTCCAATCATTATAATTCCAGTTATTTTACTAATAATATTGAGAAAATATACATTTATTATATTCTGTAAGAGGCTTGCAAAATAACACTTAAAAATATCTAATAAAGCAGAAGTAGCAAAAACACAAATAATAAAAACATAGAAATCTAAAGTTTTTAATCCGTATGCACTTCCAGATAAGCTTATTATTCCAATCCAAAATACCAAATTAAAAGGATTGCTGGTATTAAAAACAAAACCTTTGAAAATTAAACCGATTTTTTTGACATGCAAAGGAAGATCTTTACTCTTAAAAGTTATACTTGTTTCCTTTGTTTTATATAAAGAAAATAGTCCAAAGCAAACCATTATTATTGAAGATATTAAACCAAATATATATGATTTTGTTAAACCATTCATAATAGACTTAATTGATAAAAGGGCAATAATCATAAAAAGGAAATCACTAAGAAAAAATCCAATTAGAAAAAGCAATCCTTTTTTAAACCCTTTTTTTATTGAAATCTGAAGTAATGCCCAAAAGCCTGGCCCAAAAGAAAATGCAAGTGTTAATCCTAAAAAAACTCCACTTATTATTATTTTCATAAATTTTTTAGCAAAGAAATAAAATAAAATGGC
>CAIZXK010000181.1 GCA_903936865.1 uncultured Bacteroidales bacterium
AGAGCACATCCCTTTTAAGGATGGGGTCCTGGGTTCGAATCCCAGCATGATCACAATCATTGTTAACAATCAAGCAGTTAAGTGTAAGTACATACAAAAGTACATACACTTTTCTCTTTTTACTCCCTTTTTTGGCCTTAATTTTATATAAAAAAACAGTATATTTTTATTAAAATTAATCAGTAAAAAACAAAAAATAATGAGTAGTTTCGCTTAAATGAGTGTAATATATGAGTGTAGCAACTATAAACAACTGATTACAAATATCTTATTTAGTCCCTTAGAGCCTACAAAATCAAATTCACTAAAATAAATAAAAAAAACTACCCTAAAAAATGGATAGTTTTGAAATATATTCCTAACATAAATTGTCAGGAATAATTTATATATATTACTTACTTTTTTTAAATGATTTGTAAAATAAAAATTCATAATAGAATGAGTAAATAATTACTGATAATAAAATTAAAAAGTTAACTGTTTCCATTTTTATAAATTATTAAACATTAATATTTGAACTGGTTTGTTTTGAGGATTGCTAATATCTTCAGGTTTACTACATAACACTATACCTATAGAATGAGTATAACCTTTTGCAATAGCATCTAATTGCTTTTGATCGTATCTTCTACCCTCATATTCGTAAACATCCGGATTATCTTTTGTTTGAATAAATGCTTTGTTTTTATTCAATACATTAACTGAAATTTTACCCGCTTCAATAGCTTCCAATAGCTTAATTTTGTCTTGTCTATTCATTTGAATTATTTTTTAATTGGTTAATAATAAAATCCAGTTGGTTATCTGACAACTGGCTGTAATCGGTTTTTAATTCTGAACTGCTTAAACTGGGTACAACGTACTTAAATAAATCACATATTACTTTGATACGGTCCTTAGGGTCTAAGCTGTCAATATCTGATTGTAGTGTTTCAATATTATTGCTTACTATCAGATTAATAGCTTCTTTGATTTCCTTTGTGGTTTTATTGGGAGATCCTTTTGGTCTTCCATTTAAATTATTTGTTTTTCCTTTAGTTAATCCCATGATATTTAATTATTTATGTTAATATTATTTTGTATTTCTTTGTTAATTTCAAAAATTATTTAATTAATTGATTTCAATATATTATAATACTCATTATCAGCAATATTCATATTATACTTTTTATTAAATGTAGAACATAACCATTCTATATTATTGAGAACAATGCTTTTAAGTTCTTTATTATTCTCATATTCTAATATCCAGGCTTTTTTATCTAAGTTTGTCCATTGGAGCCTGATCAGGTTCTTAATATAGATTTCTTTATAATCTACAGTATTATTGTTTATTTCATCTTTATAACTGATTCCATACTCTTTACAGAATTTAAAGAAAGTGGATATATCTCTTTTCTTGCTGTCAGATTTCAAGACTTTATTATAGTAAAAATCTGTTTCACTTGTTTTGTAATTTGGATGGTACTGGCTTATTATGTGAGCGTATTGTCTTCCATTCTCTCCAAAAGTATTGGCCAAACATCCCAATAAAATAAACCAATTATCATAATTTGTTGTTATATCTATCTTATTTGTTTGAATAATATTCATACATTTATCAAAGTAATAATTATCTGATTTTTGGCTTGTTTTGGTGGCTTGTGGCTTCACTTCTTTAGTTCTTGGTAAGTAGTCCCATACCTTTGCATTTTCATTAATAAAGCAATCTTTATCATAAGAATAACCACGCAAACGGGAAACATTAACACAACTTTTATCAATGGTAATATTCATGTCTTGAAATGCAGAAAACAACGTATTAAAATAGTCTCTATGGTGTTGATGTTCTTTAATTGGTATTAGAACAAAATAACCGGTTCCTGAAACACTTAAACCACAAAAGGCAACAAAAGGAATTTTACACAATTCAGTTTTTAAATCAGTATAATTATTTACATTTTCATTGCCTTTTAAATCTATATCAATACAAATAAAGCCTGAATGCTTAATAAGGTTTTCATCTTTTCGACTATTGGCAAAAGTTCCACTTGGTGTAATAGCTGGTAAGGTTGATTTTATTTTATCTCTTTGGCCTTTATCGGTTAATGTTCTTATTTGTTCAACTTCTTTTTGATATTTATCTGATGTTAGGAATAATTTTAAATTTACATTTATAGGTTTATTATCCATATAATTGCTATATCCTGAAACTGTTATATCTAAAATGCTTTTCATATTATAAAATTCTATGTAAAAAAAAATTTGTTTGTTTGAGAGTAACTTTAGTAACTTTAGTAACTTTTTGCTTACTAAAATACCAAATCATTACCATCAATAAAAACAGCTAATTGATTTTGAGAAACCCTATCTATCAATAAATTAAATGCTTTTAATTGCTTTATGAAATTTAATTTTTTAAAAGGAATAATACCATCTTCTTTACAAAATTCCCTATATTCATTATAGAAAGTTTTTATTAATTTATATTTTGTAACACTGCTTTTGTATTCATTTTCATTTAAGAACATCTGAACACTGTTACTTTCGGTTTTGTATTGTTCAAGTGCTTGTTCAGCTGCTTCACAAACAGAAAAACGTTTTTGTATTAATAATCTGTTTAACCCATCCAATACCCAATTAAAAACCCCTGATAATTCACTATCAATAATTTTTGTATGTAGTTCGCTGTCTTGTTCAGCTTTTGGAATAGTTACATCAAAAGGTATAATAATCCAACGTCTGAAAAAAGCATTTGTATGTTCAACATCTTTTGGGAGTTCGTTACAATTAAAAACAAACTTTGCATAATTATTTAACTCCATTGGTTTTCCGTATGGTAGTCTTGCTGTCATTTGTTCACCTGAAACCATCTTTTTAAACATATCTATTTCAAGCTTTCCACTTATCTCACTGGCATAATTTAATAACTTATTCCCAATCATTGCACGATAATAACCACTACTATCTGTAAGTTCCTGTAATGAATAAGTACTTACGTTTTCGATTCCTAACATTGCTCTTAGTATTTCATAAAATACACTTTTACCATTAGCACCACCACCATGTAAAATTAAAGCCGAGTCAAGCTTTAATTTACCACCATGTTTTATAAAAATATATCCCATAAATTCAGATAAAACTCTTTGCCTTTCTTCATCTGGCAATACTCTATTAAGAAACTTAGTAAATATTGGAGTTTCTGCAGTTGGATTATATTCAAAAGGTAATTGATATGTAATGAAGTCTTTACGGTTAAATGGTCTTAATTTTGTACCATCTGGTGTAATTTCAAAAGTCCCGTTTAATAAGTTAATTAATACATTATCTTTATTTGGTTCAGGTGTTGGTAAATGAGCTGCGTGTAAGAACTGTTTCATTAACTTTTCATTAAAATGAAATACCTTTGCTTTAAATTTAGGTACCCCCATTTTTTCAGCTGCTTTTCCTAAAAAACATTGAAAGTCTCCTTTATCAATATGTTTCCAATAAGCACCATTATAAATGTAAATAAAATCTTGGTTTTTACATAAGTCCCATTTGTTTTCTTTAGCAAATTTTATTATACTTTCAATTGCCAATACTAAATAATGATCCTCATTTAATTTAAGGTTGTCAACTTTTTTCTGCAAACGTTGCATCCTTTCGGAGTCTTCTTTAGTCCGTTTTTGGTTGTCAAATATAGCTTTAATTTCTTGTTCTAACTTTACACGTTGTGGGAAAGCTAACAATTCAAAATCTATTTTCTTAACCTCATTTAAAAGCTTGTCTAATATTTGAGTGTGTGTTGTTTCTGAATGATTCAAATTGTTTGAGCTATCAAAACTTTTGCCAAAATCGTTGGCCACTGCTTGTATTGCATGCATTATATGGTCCCTCCATTTGTTTTAACAGTGATAGTTCCGGTTCTCCATGCAAAAGCATAATTAATTAATAATTTATTTAGATTGTTATCATAAATTGTTGTATCTTTGTTTTCTGAATTAATCAAAGATTTTTGAGCGCTTTTCTTAGGTGGAGAATCCGCGCAAAGTGTACCACTAATTCCGCGACAAAGTGGTCCACACATTCCGCATTAAACTGGTCCATCTATTCCGCGGCAAAGTGTACCGTCTAAAACACAAATAAGTC
The DNA here is from genome assembly GCA_903936865.1 of uncultured Bacteroidales bacterium. Classification (GTDB taxonomy): domain Bacteria; phylum Bacteroidota; class Bacteroidia; order Bacteroidales; family JACABE01; genus JACABE01. The sequence continues at coordinate 4,111 of CAIZXK010000181.1, forward strand.
AGCTGTTTTTCAAACTATATCTTG
>CAIZXK010000182.1 GCA_903936865.1 uncultured Bacteroidales bacterium
AGCAAATAGTGGGCATTGGATTTCTTTTAAGGGGCTTCAGGGTATTGCCGGAGAATTAAGTGCTGCTTTTGATGATACTCAAGTCTTAAACTATAAAACCTGGACTTCTTTTAAAATAAATACAGAATTTGGTAATAAAGTTGATACTTCATCTTTGTCAACAGTTGCTATTAGTGGAAATTATAACGATTTAAGTAATAAACCGATAATACCAACCCAGACCAGTCAACTAACAAATAATTCAGGTTTTATTTCTTCTGAAAATCAGACTTTGACAATAAATGGAAGTATGTTATCAATTTCAAATGGTAATTCTGTGACACTTCCTATTACAAATTCTTCTGCCAATTTTCAAGTATTTACAACTACTGGTCTTTTTACAATACCTTCAGGCATTTCTCAGGTCATTGTTGAAGCATGGGGCGGAGGTGGTGGCGGAGGTGGTGGTGGTCATGGAGGATCTCCAACTGGAGATGGAAAGGGTGGAGGTGGAGGATCTGGAGGAGGATATGGTAAAAAATATTTAGCAGTTAATCCTGGATTATCAATTACGATAACAATTGGAAGTGGAGGTCAAGGTGGTGCAGGATCTATTTTTTTTAGTTATATTGCTGGAGATAATGGGATAAATGGGAGTAGTTCCTATTTTGGATCTTCTTTAGTAGCTTTAGGTGGTGTGGGAGGAATAGGTGGTGGTTCTTGTGGAGCATGTCCAAATGGCACAGGTGGATCTTCAATAGATTATAGTGGTGTCGGAAGTAATGGTGTTAATACTCCTGGTGGAAAGGGTGGGTTTTCAACTTTGAAAATGGGATTAGGTGGAAATGGTGGAGGTTATAATTCTTTAGGGTTAAATGGAGAATTATATGGAGGTGGTGGAGGTGGTGGAGGTGGTGGAGCAGCTTCAACATCAGGGAAAAAAGGAGGAAACGGTGCTAATGGGTTATTAATTGTCTATTGGTAAATTTTTATTAAAATTGACAAAAACTCTATAACAATAACTATTTATTTCCAAGTCAAATATATAAGAATGAAGCAAATTAATTTTACAATATATAATTTGCTTTCTATAATGAAGTCTCAGTTCAAGAAATTAACAGGAATAAGCAAATCTGCCCATGTTGCAAATCCTTGGACTATTGTTATTGATACAGAAGAAGAAACAATATTTGTATCAGTTCGCAACTGGTATCTTATAGGTACTGATTCACAAACAATGGCTTTCAGATTTATTCGGAGTATTCGTATTGATGAGCATTTAATTGGAGCAGATATTCATATCAAAGTTGTTGGTGGTATATCATCAGCTTATTGTATTCCAAAAAGTGATGCAAGACGAATAATGGAAATATTAATGGATTACAATCAGATGAAAAAAGGAAAAGGAATAATATTTTCATAAAATCTAAATATATAACATTAAACCATATACAATGAACCAACAAGAAAACAAAAACTTAAGCGAAAAAATTATCAAAGCAATTATTGAATTGAATTATTTGGATGAAACCAAACTTTATTCTGATGAAATGATGGAAATCATTGCCAAACATCCGAAGTATGAATATATGAAAAATCTTTATATTGATTTTCTGAATAATTCTGATTGTAAATATGATACAGAAGCAGAAATAAAAAAACTTACAGAATTCAGATGTAAAATTGAAGAAATTTATTTAAAATCCTCATCTTAACTTTATAAATCTAACCCAAAATTAAACTTAATATGAACCCAAAAGAGTTGGAAAATGATCAGCTTACTTATCTCAAAAAAAAAATAGTTGAATTAAATACTGAACTTAAGCTATTGATTCAGAAAAGAAAAGATATAACCATTACTTATTCCCAAAAAATCAGAAATACTGATAATAATAATCTTAAATGTAACTATAGACTTTTGAAAATAAAAGAATTAGAAGTCCTACAGTTAGAAAAAGACAAAAAAAAGCATGAAATTGAATTGTTAAAAATAGAAATTGCTTTTATAATAGACAAATTATAAGCTAATTGCAACTTGCTAAAAGAAATTCAAATAAGCCGACACTGTTAATGTTCTTCCTGCTCCATAGTAGAAATATGAAGTTGATTTATCATGCAATTCTCCATCCGATGCTTCATTTATATAGTTGCTATCGAATATATTATGAATAGTTCCTGCTAATTTCAACTTAATATTCTTACATAAACTTAAATTCTGCTGAATACTTAAATCAAACAATGCCCATGAAGGCAATTGGTAGGGTTGAACTCCCTGATCAGCAATTGAAGTACTATTAAAAATATTATTATTAGCATAATTACGGTCACTAAACTTAAAGTCCAATAATACCGTTGTGGATTTTAATGGGAAATACCATAATGAAAACATGAGCGAAGTCTGTGGCTGCCCGCTCATTACCATTCCATCCAGGTAAAGGTTAACTGTATCGGCAATATTTTGTTGAGGGTCTTTAATTTGTGCATTTACATTTTTGGTGTAATTCCACCAGGCATAATATGCATTCATACTAATTTTCAATTTCTTAACAGGATTAATTTCGGTTTCCAGTTCTATCCCTTTTTGGGTTGCCTGTATTCCTTTCACGCCTACTACATATTGTTTGCTGGTTCCGGGTTCTGTTCCCCAATATGTATTTGTACGATCGATCCATTTAGAGATATAGACATTTAAACTTGCAATAAAACTTTTGTTTTTATAATTCACACCACCTTCTATTGCCAGATTCTGTTCAGGTGGAATATTATCAATAACGGTGTTGCCAATTATTTGTGCTTTGGGCTTCCGTTTATAATAACCCCCATTTATAAAAATATTGTAAGCGGAAAAAATATTATATGAAACGCCTCCTTTCGCATTGTAACCAACAAAAGGCTTTGCATCAATCTTTTGGCCATCCGCTACTTTAAACCCAAAATAATTATAAATGGTATTTGAGTAAACAAATAGATTACCTGAAACAAATGCATTCCAGTTATTATCTGAATAGGTATTTTCTATAAATAATCCCGCAGAACGTTTTATGTTAGATTCATTATACCACAACTTATCCCCTTTCTTAATAATCGAAACAGGATTATTTACATCGCTGTAATTAACAGAAAAATCAGCACCTAATAAATCTTCTACTTCACCATAATCTTTATATCTGCCAAAAATTCCGTAAGTTCCGGCACGAAATGTATAAGCTTTTGAAAAATCTTTTCTCCATGATGCAATTAAACCAGTTTGAAAACCAGAATGTCGGAAATTTCCAAGAAAATATTTTGCATTTCTGCCAATTACTTTACTGCCATTACTTTGATTAATTGTATCTATAATATTTATATTCTGAAAAATAGCTTCATCAAAATCAATCTGTCCATCCTTATTATTAGGTAAGGAATTGCCAAAAGAACGCATTCCTCCTCCATTTCCATAATCGAAGACAGCATTAGCTTCAATAATACTCTTATCTTTCATATAATGAGTATATTTTAAATATGCGGCTGTTCTGAAATAAAAATTGGTTGCAGCTGTTTTTTCAGAACCATTCTGATAACCCCATGATGAATTATAGGTTTCTCCATAGTTGCGATAAGTTGAATCCTGTTGCATATTTCCATTTTGCCAATGAGTTTGTGGATTTCCGAAAAATCTGAATTCCAGTTTATCTTTATTTTTAAAGATTTTAGATGCTCCCAGATAATAACTATATCCATCTATTTTTGAACCATCAACAAAAGTATGTCCTGAGTTTCGGGAAAATCCTGCCGCATAAGACCAATTGTTTTGTAATCTACCTGAAGATAAACGAAATAAGAATTTATTTCCATTCAGCAAACTTGTGCTATATCCGGCTGTGATTTCCTTTTTTTCTTCACCCGTTATTGTATTAATACTGAAAGTTCCACCGGGCAAACTCAAAAAATGAGAATTAGCAATTCCACGTTCAATACGAATCTCACTGGTAAAATCTTCTAAACCAATATAGTTTGACCAGTAAGTCCAGCCATCATCAGGTGTACTTTCGGGTATTCCATTTATTAAAACCAAAATATTTGAAACATCAAATCCTCTCATCCTGATTTGTCCATCACCAACACCGCCACCACCTTGTGTAAACGATACTCCTGTAGCTCTAGATGCCAATTCTGGCAATCCTTTGGATGATGATAAAAACTGAATATTATCAATAGACAATATAGAAACTGGTTTTACTTTTTTCAATACACCAATAATTGACTCCCTGTCACTTATAACAACTTCCTTAAGATGAATGGTATCCTGAGATTGTGCCAGATAGGTAGTTGACAGAAATATGAAAATTAAAATTTCAGTAAATTTTTTCATTTGTTTTAGTATTTGTTTAGTATTTGTTTTTACTATTCATTAAATCGGCTAAGATTGTATTAATAATCTTATATTCATATTATTACTTGCAGATAAAAGCGTATAATTTAAGTAAAATCTGCTTTTTAGAATCTCTGATACCAGATTATAAATTACATTAATTACATCTTACGATTCCCTATCCATCAATTGTTTGGCAAAATCCAACAAATTTTGCTTTTGAGTTTCTGCAATTTTAATTTTTTCGAATTCATGCAAAGCCAGGTTGTAATACTTTTGCATTTCATCAATAGTAAGCTGTTCAATATTCAGCTTGTTATAAATGGATTTTATTCCATTTACTTTTTCTTCACTTTCTTTATCAGTTAACTTAAAATAGAAATTTAATTTATTCAGATTATCATCTTTTGCTAATTCGTAAGCTTTAAGGTATAAAAAAGTTTTTTTATTGGTCAGAATATCTCCACCGGTCATTTTACCGAATTTATCCACATCTGAAAATACATCCAAAAGATCGTCTTTTAACTGAAAAGCCAACCCAACATTTAAACCAAAATTATAGATATAATCAGCATTTTCTGCAGAAGCACCACCAATTATAGCACCAATCTTTAAGCTTCCGCCCAGCAATACGGCTGTTTTTAACCTAATCATCTCAATATAATCAGCTATTGTAACATTATCCTGCGTTTCGAAATTCATATCATATTGCTGACCCTCACATACTTCTCTTGCTGTTTGGTTTAAAACCGGTAAAATTCTTGATATTACTTTATCATCCGTTTTCAACATAAATTCGTAAGCTAAGGCAAACATGGTATCACCCGAGAGAATGGCTATATTTGTATTCCATTTTTTATATACAGTTTCCTTTCCTCGTCTGATGGGAGCTTTATCCATAATATCATCATGTAATAAAGTAAAATTATGAAAAATCTCCATTCCTATTGCCGGATAAACCGCATTATCGATATTACCGCCAAACAAATCGCAGCCAAGTAAAGTTAATAACGGACGTAAGCGTTTACCTCCCTGTGAAAGTGTATATTTTATCGGTTCATATAGTAAAGGCGGATTTCCTTCGAACTTCTGTTCTTCTAATGTTTTGTATATTTTGTCCTGTAATTCCTTTATAGTGTGCATTGTAATTATAGTTTATTATAGTAACGCTAACAAGAATCAGGTCTTGCTAGCGTTAAATTTTAGTTTATAAAACAACTTTTACAAACTATGTATTGATGATTTTATTCCTATTTAATAAGTTGCAGGAGATAATCTCCATAACCACTTTTCAATAAAGGTTTTGCTACTTCAATCAATTGCATTTTATCGATAAATCCCTGACGATAGGCTATTTCTTCGATACATCCGATTTTCAAACCCTGACGTTGCTCAATAACTTCAACAAATTGTGATGCTTGCAATAACGAAGCGAAGGTTCCGGTATCTAACCATGCAGTACCTCTGCTTAAAATTCCTACTTTTAATAGTCCTTTTTCGAGGTAATATTTATTTACATCGGTTATTTCGTATTCGCCACGTTTGCTGGGTTTAATATTTTTTGCAACTTCTACTACCGAATTATCATAAAAATATAAACCGGGAACTGCATAATTTGATTTTGGTTCCATAGGTTTTTCCTCTATTGAAATCGCTTTGTTATCTTTATCAAATTCAACAACTCCATAGCGTTGCGGATCGGAAACATGATAAGCGTAAACAACACCACCTTCCGGATCATTATTTTCCTGAATTAATTTTTGCAATCCACTGCCATAAAAGATATTATCACCCAAAACCAAGGCAACCTTATCTTTTCCAATAAATTCTTCGCCCAAAACAAAAGCCTGAGCCAGTCCGTTGGGTACTTCCTGAACTTTATAGCTGAATTTGCATCCAATCTGATGCCCATCACCCAATAATTTTTCGAAATTTGGCAAATCTGATGGAGTTGAAATTATCAGAATTTCTTTGATTCCAGCCATCATCAATACAGATAATGGATAATAAATCATTGGTTTATCATATATTGGCATCAATTGCTTGCTTACGGCAATGGTTAATGGATGCAATCTGGTTCCTGAGCCACCGGCTAAAATAATTCCCTTCATAATGCGTTGATTTATTAAGATAATACCATTCCTTAAATTAACAGCCGATTGATTTAATTTCAATAAAACAAGCATTTTATAAAGCTCCCTATAAAAGGTTGCTAACTCAAAATCATTGATTTATCTGACTTTAGCCAAAACCTTGCTGATTTAAGGTTATTAATTAAAAGTTATAGCCAAAAGTAACACATATTTTTTAATTTTTAGCAAAAAGAAAAATAATTCTAAAAAAAATCCTTCTTTTCACCAAAAATTTGTAGATTTGTAGCTTAACAATACTAATTCTGGAGGAATAACCATGCATAAATTTAAAACACAATTATCAATTCTACTGATTATTATGATTAGTTTTACATCTTGTGTAAGTAAAAAGAAATTTTCAAGAGCTGAATATGACCGACTTGCATGTGTGGAAAGAGAAATTAACCTAAACGAACAGAAAATTTCTCTAAATAAGCAAATAGAATTTCTGAAGAAACAAATCAGATTATTAGTGGACGATACCACAGGTCTTTATGTTCAGATTCGCATTTTTGAAGAAAAAGTAAAGGAATATGATATGATGATTACCTCTAACCTTTCCGAAAAAGAAAAGCTAAATCTTCAACTGAAAAAGAAAAATGATGATTTAAGGGAAAGAGAACGGAAAATTATTGAGCTGGATTCCATTTCAAAAAAACAAACCGTTATTTTAAAAGATGTTCTTGGGAAAATAAACAAAGCATTTGTAAACTTTAAGAAAGACGAACTTACTGTAAAGATGAAAGATGGTAGGGTTTATATCTCAATGGCCGACAAATTATTATTTCCATCGGGAAGTGCAGTTCTTGACGAAAGAGGACAAAAGGCAATTGGTGCTTTAGCCGGTGTTATTCAGGAACAACCCACTTTAGACATTCTAATCATTGGACATACCGATAGCATTCCCATAAAAACCAATTGCATGAAAGACAACTGGGATTTAAGTGTTTCGAGAGCCAACAGCGTTGTAAGAATTCTTACGGAAGTCTATAAAATAAATCCTTTGCAGATTATGGCTGCAGGGAAAAGCGAATATTCGCCTGTTGCTACCAACGAAACCAAGGAAGGCAGAGCTTTAAACCGCAGAATAGAAATAGTTATTTTACCTAAATTGGACGAATTGTATAATTTGATACAAAAGAAATAAAGACTTTTTTGCATCTTATTTTCTTATACCATAAAACCGGATGCTTTTTAAGTTTTGTAAAAATTGTTGTAATTTTAATAAGTTAAAAGTAACAGCCACGAATTACACAAATTTTTTAATTAACCGTTTAATTTTCAATACAATATCTTTGCTTTTACAGGCACTTTCATATCGAGCCAATAGATGTGGATAGGTTCGGTTTTATCGCTTATGCCATTTTTATTTTCATCTTTGCGGGCAAAAATATACATAGCATCATTTTGAGGGTCGTATTGCGAACGGATAACAGAGTAATCGGTTGGTATTAAGCGGATTTTAACATTACAATCTGCATTGAAATAATACATTCTTCTCAAATCCCTTTTATTTATCAGCGAATCTTTATTACTGTCATCATCATAAACCGTTACCAGAAAATAATTGCGTTTTATCGGTATCTTATTTAACGAATCCTCAATAAATGAAGGATAATACAACGTCTTTATTAAAACCGGACGCTGAAACAGAAAATTCATTTTTTCTGTTTCCATATTGTAATGAGCAATATTCAGCAGATTATAACCATATAGGATTTCGATACCGGGCATAAAAGGTTTATCAACTTCAATAAGCTGGCCATCAACAACAACTGATGTGCTTGAATAGCCAATATTTTCATCAAAGGAAATATCATTTCCTCTCGATTTATATACACTTACCAGCCTATGTTCCTTAAGCCCGGTTAGTATCACCGAATTGGGATTGGATGCAATCTGGCTGAATGTCATATTTTCTTTAATGGAATTAGCTACAGAATCCATATCTGTTTCATTAGCAGTAGTTCTTACGCTAATCTGTTCTTCTTTTTGTTCCTTTTTATCATTACTGCAAGAAAACAATAAAAAGATAATTAGTAATCCGGGAATAATATGCTTCTTCATGTTATATAAAATTAAATGGTTCAGGCGGCTAAGTTATTAAAAATAGTTGAAAGTTCTAATAAATGAAATAGTTGGGTTTTCACAAATTTCTACTTATCATCTGCAAACTTCCTTTAGCTGGAGTGCGACTTTGAGTCGCGCCCCGGCTTTGCAACATCACTAACTTTCTTTCACATTATCGTGTTGGCAAAACAAATTATTGTTACCGCAACTTACTTTATTGCTACTGCAAAACACAATGTTGCGACAGTAAACTAGTATATCGCTGATTATCTGCACTAAGAAGGATTTATAAAAGGAAACATTCAAAACCCATACTTATACTTACTTCTTCAAAAAAGAGATAAATAAAAAAAGCTGCCTTTTCAGACAGCCTCTTTTATAGCTCTTTAGATATTTTTATTTATTTAACAGAACTTTGTATTTCTGAATGGTATTCGATTTTGCACTTTTAATTGCTACAAAATAAGTTCCATTTGAATGCTTGCTTAAGTCAATGGTTTTTGAACCCGATTTGCTTACATTTTCTTCATAAACTACTGCTCCCAATATATTTTCTATCTTAATATTGCTTGCTTCTACATAGTTGATGTTGATAATTCCAGTGCTTGGATTTGGGAAAACAACATTTGTTGAATTTTCTATAACTTCATCAACTCCAACAGTACTTGGTACCCAATCGAGAGAAATATTGCTGAAATTAGCTGGTCCGGTTGGTGTTAGGTGAACGGCTGTTGTTCCTTTGGTAAAAGAGAAATTGGTTATTATCCAATGTTGGTTATTGGCTGGTTCGGGGTTGCAATACGAACTTTCAACAAATACGTTGTAAATTCCATCGGGAACCAAAACACCACTTGCATTTTTGCCATCCCATGTAATTGTTTTTGCTCCAAAAGCAGTAGGAACCGTTGATGCGGTTCTGGTAGCTCCGGTTGTAGCATCCACTGTATTTTGAGCAGATTTGGAAACCCAGCTTGGTAAATGATCATTGGTACTATTGCTCCAATAGCGTAACCTGGTTTTTACAAATGTACCTGAGTTATCTTCAATCCATACTGCCATTACATTTTTTGTAGCAGATGCAGAAGGTGCAGCCTGAGAATAAGTAAAAGTAAAAGTACCTGCAGTTTGAGCCTGGCTCTTGTTATTGCCCGAAACAATCATACTTAAAGTAAATCCAATCAATAAACTAAAGAAAATATTTCTTTTCATAAATATATATTATTATTAATGTTAATAGGTTAAAGAACAATTTAACTATAAAAAAGTTAAAATAAAAATTGTTATTCCCATGATTGATTGTTTGTATATCAATGATTGGCAAAGGAAAGCAAGAGCATTTAAAACTATAATTTTACAAAAAACAATGCTCCATTAAACTATAATAAATCGCTGAAATTTCAAACTTTGACAAAGTTACAGCAGTTTGCATATTGTGTTGCTAACCAATTGAGTGATTTTTTATTAAGATAAATCTTTGTCAAAGTTTAACGAACCAATGAAAAAAAAAGAACCTTCATTATTTAGATACAATGAAGGTTCTTTTGCAATTCGTAATTCGTTTTTACTACGGGACTTCTAAAAATTGCTTTTTCTTCGTTGAACTTCAATTTTTAATATCCTTACTTCGACTTCGCTCAGTACATAGCATTTATATCAGTAAATTGCGGTTTTAAAAATCTTGTTTGCCTCAAAAAATCTAATTTTTAGAACCCCTAACTACTTATATCAATTTATCATCCTCACTTCTTGGTTTACTGACCAGGTATTTGAAATAACTACGGCGACGTTTGTGCTGCCTGCGTTCAAAATAATTCCAAAGGTTCTGCATTTTTTCATTGCTTTCAAACTCTACGTTTGTTTCAGCTTTTTTGTAGCCTTTTGCTATTAATTTTTCTGCAATATCGTTAAATAAAACAGCAAGTACTCCTTTATTCTGAAAATCAGGATGAATACCAACAAAATACATATCGATAGTATCGTTCTTTTTCGATGCTCTTTGCAAATGATAGAAACCAAACGGGAATAGTTTGCCTTTAGCTTTTTGCATAGCTTTAGAATAGGAAGGCATCGTAACACCAAAGGCAACAACCTTGTTATTTTTGTCTAATATAATGGAAACAAAATCGGGATTAACCAATTTGAGGTATTGCTTAAGGTAAAATTCGGTTTGCCTTTCGTCAACCGGAGTAAATCCATACATTAAGCCATAAATATTGTTGATGATTGCAAAAATTTCATCAACAAAAGGCATTACATCACGAAGTGAATTAAGTTTGGCTATTTTAAGATTTTGTTTTCTTTGAACGAAATCGGAAACTTTAAGAAATTTCTCTGGCAATTTTGCCGGTACCTCCACTTCATATTCAACCCAATCGGCATCTTTATAATATCCGCTTTTTTCCAGATAACCTGCGTAATAAGGATAATTATAGCGTTCAACAATGGTGGAAAGTTCACTGAAACCCTCTATCAGAATACCTTCCGGATCAAAGTCAGTAAACCCAAGAGGTCCGTGTATTGCTTCCATTCCATTTTCACCAGCCCACATTTCGACCGTATGCAATAAAGTGGTTGCTACCTCTTCGCTGTCAATAAAATCGAACCAACCAAAACGTGCGTAGCGGTTTCCCCATTTCTCAACAAAAGGTTTATGAATAATACCTGCAATTCTCCCTACAATTTTCCCTTCATTAAAAGCAAGCCAGAGTTTGGTATCACATACTTCAAAAGATGGATTTTTATCTTTGTTAAGTGTTAGCATTTCCTGACTTATCAATGGTGGCACAAAGTATTTGCAATCTTTGTATAATTCCATCGGGAACTTTACAAAAGCTTTCAGCTCCTGTTTATTGGTTACTTCCTTAATTTGAATTGCCATGTTTTGCCTCCTACTATTTTAAAGTCCGATGTCCGATGTGTGGAAATCAGAAGTAAATTTACTTGATTTTTTAATATATTCTTTAAAATTCAACTATCAAACTTATTAATACAAATAAATTATATCCGTTATCTAATTTAAGGAATTATCTGGAGCTTTTTAGCATTCTTTGATATTTTATCCAGCGCATAATCAATTTGTTCAAAAGTATGTGTTGCCATCAAAGAGAACCTTATTAAAGATGAATCTGAACTTACTGCTGGAGAAACCACCGGATTTACAAAAACACCATCGTCCATCAGCATTTTGGTTAATTTAAAAGTCTTCAGATTATCTCTAACATACAATGGAATAATTGGAGATTCGGTATGCCCAATATCAAATCCCATAACTCTCAGATTATCCAACGCATAATTGGTATTAGCCCATAGTTTTTCGATACGTTCAGGTTCTCTCATAATAATTTCGAGTGCAGCCAGCACACTTGCTGTAGATGCAGGTGTAATACTTGCACTGAATATTAAGGAACGTGAATTATGCTTAAGGAAATTAATGGTTTCTTTATCAGATGCTATAAAACCTCCAATAGATGCCAGTGATTTACTGAAAGTTCCCATAATTAAATCCACATCATCGGTTAATCCGAAATGAGAAGCCGATCCGGCACCATTTTTACCAATAACACCCAATGAATGTGCTTCATCTACAAATATTGAAGCTCCGTATTTTTTCGATAGTTCAACAATACCCGGTAAATCAACAATATCACCTTCCATGCTGAAAATACCATCAACAACAATAAGCTTAATCTTATCAGATTTGCATGATTTTAATGCTTTTTCAAGCGAAGCCATATCATTATGCCTGTATTTCAGAGCACTTGAGAACGATAATCTTCTGCCTTCAATAATAGAAGCGTGATCTAATTCATCAAGAATAATATAATCATCTCTTCCGGTTACAGCAGAAATAACACCAATATTCACCTGAAAACCGGTTGAATAAACCAATGATTCTTCTTTGCCAACATATTTGGCTAATTTTTCTTCCAGTTCGATATGAATATCTAATGTACCGTTCAAAAACCGAGAACCTGCACAACCGCTACCATATTTTCTAATAGCTTCAATTGATGCTTCTTTAATTAATGGATGATTAGTTAAACCAAGATAGCTGTTTGAACCAAACATTAATACTCTTTTACCACTAATAGTTACAACTGTGTCCTGATCCGACTCAATAACGCGGAAATAAGGATATACACCCAATCTTTGAGTTTGTTGAGGCAGGTCATACTTTGATAATTTTTCTTGTAAAATTCTCATAAATATATATTCAATTAAACAAATAATAGTATCTAAAAAACTTGCAAACTTACATTTTTTTTCTCAATGACTAACATTAAAAAAACTTAAAAAGACAAAAGTTGAAGGTCAGAATTATTAGTTAAGGCATTAGTAATAGCAAACTATCTGAAATTTAAACTATTCATTATAAACTCTTTATTTTATTTTTTCCGCTTATCCGCATACATCCGACGACTGTTTGAAAAACAAAGATATATATTAAATCTTGAAATTTGAATAAACGGGACTTTTAATAATCTTGTTCGTCTCAAAAAATCTAATTTTCAGAACCCCTTTCTAATAAAATCCGAAAATAAACTTAAGTTATTTTCTCTATTATTTTATCAGCCAAACGACTGGCTCCCATTCTGAAGTATTTATTGTTCAACCATTTTTCGCCTAAAACCTCATTAAGCAGTATAAAATAATTTAATGCCTGATGAGGTTCAGAAATTCCTCCTGCTGGCTTTATACCTATCATTTTGCCGGTTGTTTCATAATATGATTTTATTGCATGCAGCATCACATAAAAAGCTTCTTCTGTGGCAGCAGGATATATTTTCCCGGTAGATGTTTTAATAAAATCAGCACCCGCTGCAATGGAAATATCACTTGCAATTCGAATATTTGTTAACGTTTGCAGTTCTCCTGTTTCCAGAATAACCTTTAAATGAGCGTTTCCGCAAGCTTGTTTTATGGCTGCAATTTCATCAAAAACAGTTTGGTAATTTCCTTCCAGAAATGTTCCACGTGAAATAACCATATCAATCTCTTCAGCCCCTTCATCTACAGCATATTTAACTTCAATCAGCTTAATAAAAAGTGGTGATTGTCCGGCAGGAAATGCACCCGCAACACAAGCTGTTTTTAATCCTGTTCCCTTAAGTTTTTCCGAAACTTGTTTTGCGAAAGTAGGATAAACACATATTGCAGCAACAGTTGGAATATCCTTTCCTTGCTTATTGTAATTTAATCCTTTTTCACACAATGAATTTACTTTTTCTTTCGTATCGGCACCTTCAAGGGTTGTAAGATCAATGCAATTCAAAATAATGCTTAAAGCTTCTTTTTCAGTATATTTAACCAACCCTTTATGAAGAATGTTTTTTACTTCAGAAGCTAGCTGAGCTTCATCAACAACGGTTTTTTTAATAGCGTCTATCATAAGAATATTTTTAAAGGAATTCTGAAAATTAGATTTTGTAAAGCAAACATCAATTAAAAAAATCCACTCAGCTGAGTAACTGAAGATTTTTAAAAATTGAAGTTCAAGCAGGAAAAAACAATTTTCAGAAATCACGTTTATTTTACAAAATTACTCAATTGTTTGTAATCAAAAGCAGAAATATTAGTTTTTTGATTCTCCAAAAACTTCATTTTAATGAAATCTTTTGAGTTTAAAAGATTTTAAATGTAAATACATTACTTATTTACAAGAGTTTATATAAGCATATCGCATGATTAAGCAGTGTTTACTGTTCACTGCTAACTGTTTACTGATTTTACTTATCTTTGCAAAAAAATAGAAAAAATGAATTTTGTAGAAGAACTCAAATGGAGAGGCATGATACATGATATGATGCCCGGCACTGAAGAACAACTAAATAAGGAAATGACTACTGCTTATGTAGGGATAGATCCAACTGCAGATTCTTTACATATAGGACATTTGGTTTCAATAATGATGCTAAAGCATTTTCAGGTTGCAGGACACAAACCACTTGCTTTGGTTGGAGGAGCTACCGGTATGATTGGTGATCCTTCGGGCAAATCGGAAGAGCGTAATTTGTTGGACGAAAAAGTTTTGCGACATAATCAGGAATGCATTAAAAAACAATTGCTTAAATTTTTGGATTTTGATAATGCTAAACCTAATCATGCAGAAATCGTAAATAATTATGATTGGATGAAAGAATTTTCATTCCTGGGGTTTTTAAGGGATGTTGGCAAGCATCTTAGTGTTAATTATATGATGGCAAAGGATTCCGTTAAAAAAAGACTGGAAACCGGACTTTCATTTACCGAATTTACCTATCAATTAGTTCAGGGTTATGATTTTTTATGGCTCAATGAAAATAAAAACTGTAAGTTACAAATGGGTGGTTCCGATCAATGGGGAAATATAACCACAGGAACCGAACTTATCAGACGTAAAAATGGCGGTGAAGCTTTTGCTTTAACTTGTCCGCTCATTACCAAAGCAGATGGAGGAAAATTCGGCAAAACTGAATCTGGAAATATATGGCTTGATCCGGAGAAAACATCTCCTTA
>CAIZXK010000183.1 GCA_903936865.1 uncultured Bacteroidales bacterium
ATAAAGTTATTGCCAATATCAATCAGGATAGCCACTCTCCACTTAGCGACAACGATGTGCTTTGTTTGCTGAAAACCTCGGATAATATATTCTGGGCTGGTACAAGCTACGGACTTAACAAACTCACCTTGAAAGAAAAGGCAATAACGGTAAATCATTATACCGAAAAAAATGGATTACCCAACAATACTGTTCATGGAATACTGGAGGATAGCAATGGTATAATATGGATTAGTACTAATTTTGGCTTATCAAAATTAAACCCTAAAACAAATCAGATTACCAATTACAATAATGGTTATGGGCTTCAGAGCAACGAATTTTCGGATGGCTCGTATTATAAAACGGCAAAAGGAGAACTCTTTTTTGGCGGTATAAATGGTTTAAATCATTTTTTTACTTCCGAGTTTGAAGAACGTAATTTTATGCCCGAAGTGATAATTACAGAGGTGAAAATTAACAACAGCACTTTTCCTCTTGCTGAACTAACTAAAACCGACCGAAAAGGAAAGTATTTGTCTTTGAAGTACTACCAAAATTTCTTTTCGATTGATTTTCAGGCACTCGATTTTATTAATAACGCAAACTGCGAATACAGTTACATTCTTGAAGGATTTAACAACGATTGGGTTGCCTTAGGTTCAGCCAATACAGCCACTTTTACAAACGTATTGTCGGGCAATTATGTGTTGAAAATAAAAGCCACCAATGGAGATAAAGTTTGGAATAAGAAAGAATTCAGTCTGCGTGTTAAAGTGGATAGACCTTGGTGGGCAAGCTGGTACGCCTATATTGTTTATCTTGTATTATTCAGTGGCATTTCTTATTTTATTTATTCCATACTTAAAAAAAGAATACAACTAAACCGAACAATCTTCGAAGAACGGGTGGCAAAAAAAGAACAGTTAGTTTCTTACGAAGCAAAACTACGTTTTTTTACCAATATTGCCCACGAATTTTGCACACCATTAACCCTTATTTATGGCCCCTGCGAAAAACTTCTTGAAAGTGATATCACTGATGCTACAACAAAAAGATACCTACATGTTATAAAAAATAATGCTGAACGAATGCAACGTCTTATCAATGATTTGATGGACTTCAGACGTGTTGAAACCGACAATAAAAGAACTATTTTTGAAGAAATTGATGTTCAGGAATTAGCAAAATATATTACCGACAACTTTGTAGAATTTGCTGAGCAAAAGCAAATTGACTTTAAACTTAACTTTAAAAATAGCAGCAATCTGTTTGTGTCTGATAGAGACGCGTTGGAAAAAATTCTGTTTAATCTAGTGTCGAATGCTTATAAATATACCAATGAAAATGGTAAAATTGATATTGAAGTTGAAAATACCGACAAGGAGTTGACCATACGAGTAAGAAATACAGGACTTGGTATAAAAAAAGAAGATATTGATAGTGTGTTTAACCGATTTCAGATTCTTGACAATTTTGAACGATATGTAAGTCAGGGCAAAATTCAACGTACCGGCATTGGTCTGGCTCTTACTAAAAGCTTAGTAACATTATTGAATGGGAAAATTACTGTAGATAGTCGCGAAAACGATTATACGCTCTTTACTGTTGAGCTACCTGTTCAAAAAAATGTTGAAATTCGCCCCAAACAAGAAATTCCTCTGTTTGTGCAAGCTCAAGAGATTTCTCCACAGATGGATACCAAACAGAAATCACTCATTCTAGTTATTGACGACGAAACAGAAATCAGAAATCTACTTCATGATATTCTTTCGCCTTTTTACGGAATTATTGAAGCTGCCGACGGAAATGAAGGCATTGAACAACTGAAACATCATCGCCCCGACCTAATTATTTCAGATATTATAATGCCCAACATGAGTGGAGTTGAATTATTGAATGAAATTAAAAAAAGCCGTCTAACATCGCATATTCCGGTGGTTTTTCTGAGTTCGAAGGCAACTATGGACGACCAGATTGCCAATTACGAA
>CAIZXK010000184.1 GCA_903936865.1 uncultured Bacteroidales bacterium
ATGTTACAATTAACATTGTAATTCTGTTGAAATATGCAAAAAATATGTTTTACAACATAAAAATGAGTTTTTAGGGTTTTTCAATTGAAGATTTATATGCGCATTAAAGGAATAAATATTCCATTTCTTGATAAAAAAACAAACTAAAGGAAAATTCAAAAAAAAATAAATATTTAATTGTCATTAAATCAGTATTCTTAAAGGATATCCATCAAATGGGTATCCTTTTTTAGTATCCCTAAATCATCCTTCCGGTCCGCAAAATCCCAAATGTCCCCCCAAAAGATTTCCAAAATATCTAATAAGCTATTCATCACATTATAAGCATCATAACCATTTTTTAAATTTATTTTGTTAAATTTGGTATTAACCTTTATTAATTGTTTACTTTTGTCATAACAAAATAAATACAATGAAAAAAGAACGTACGCCAACTTCATATCCTACATATTTTATCAATGTGCTTGCTGGTTTATGTCCTTATCAGACAATTATTTCAAATAAACACAATTAAATAACCGCCTTTAAGAAACCATAAGGCTAAAAATTAATCATTATGAGAAAATCTTACCTTTTAAAAATTGCAGTTTTACTAAGTTTACTCATTTCATCATTTTATTATTCTTATGCACAAACATTACCTCCTTACGTACCATCAAATGGTTTGGTAGGATATTGGGCATTTAATGGAAATACCAATGATATAAGTGGTAATGGTAATAACGGTATTAACAGTGGTGCAATATTAACAACTGATCGCTTTGGAAATGTCAATGCGGCATATACTTTTAATGGTTCATCAAATTACATGACAATTCCTCATAAAAATACATTAAATGCTTTTCCTTTAACTATCAACTCATGGATAAAAACTTCTCATGCTTTTGGTCCTATCATAACAAAATATACTTCAGGTACAAGTAATGGTTGGTCTTTACATGTTAACAATGATAGATTATCAACTTATTATTATTCAAATTCAATCGGAGCATATATATATGGTGATGGTTGGACAAATCAAGGAGGTGGCTATACTAGTAGTGGAGTATGGACTAATAGTATAATAGTTGACAATAATGTATGGCACATGGTTACTTCAGTTTATGATATAAATGGACTTAAACTATATTGTGATAATGTACTAATTTTAACATCAGCTTTTATAAATGGTACACCTAGTGCTTCTACTACAACTCAGAATGTTTATATTGGTAATGATATGATTAATGGATATCCATATATTTTTAATGGTAAAATTGATGATATTGGAATTTGGAATCGTGCATTAACTCAACAAGAAATATCACTTCTTTATACTTGTATTCCACCCTCAACAGCATCTGCTATTACTGGTTTATCAACAGTTTGTCAGAATCAAAATTCAGTTATATATTCTGTTCCGGTTATAGCAAATGCTACTTCATATATCTGGTCATTGCCAACAGGTGCAACAGGTACAAGCACCACAAACAGTATTTCTTTAAATTATGGCACTTCTGCAACATCAGGTAATATAATAGTAAAAGGAAGCAATACTTGTGGTGATGGAATATCTTCTTCAAAATCAATTACTGTAAATCCATTGCCAGTTTTATCAGGTAATATGACAGGTTCAACAACAATTTGTACCAATCAAAACAATATAATTTATACAGTTCCTGCAATTACAAATGCAACCTCTTACATCTGGACATTGCCTTCAGGTGCAACTGGTTCAAGCAATACAAATTCAATTACTGTAAATTATAGTGCCAACGCAGCTTCAGGCAATATTACAGTTAAAGGTGTAAATTCATGTGGCGAAAGCAATATTTCCAGTCTTTTTGTAAATGTATCACCTATGCCTGTCAGTGGGTTGCCATCCACTATTCAAGCCTGCTCAACAGCTTCCTTAACTGCAAATTCCGGCTATACTTATCTTTGGTCAACGGCTGCAACAACACAAAGTATTACAGTTAATCAGAGTGGATGGTATAAATGTACAGTAAGCAATGGTAGTTGTAGCGTAACAGACAGTACCAATGTTACAATAAATAATCAATATAATTATAATTGCGAACTCCGTAACGATGAACAGACTTCACCCAATACCTATGAATTCGATATTTATGTTTTAAATGCCAATGATTGTGTACCTTTGGTTTATGCCAGTGGTGCTTATGGTATTACACTAAATCCGGCTATTATCAATGGTGGTAGTATCAGCGTAAGCATAGTACCGGCTTCTTCGCAGCTGAATGCAAGTCAACAACCAACAAGTATTTCATATACAGCTTCACAAAATGCAATTAAAATACTACCGAAAGCAGCTCCTGTGGTTGCATCAAGTACTATCATACCCATTAACAGCCCAGGTGTTAAGGTCTGCAGGGTAAAAATAACAAACTCTCAGCCCTTTGCTGCCAGTTCAGCCAATCTTAACTGGAGTTTTACATCTATACCCTATCAGTCTAAAATCAATGCTTACATCAATAATGTAAATACTTTACTAACAGCTAATACCACATCACATACCACTCATCATTTGCTTAATCCCGATTTTACCGGAATTATACCTCCAACTTCGGCTACTGTTGATAGTAATAATTTATGTGCTGCGGATACAGATTCAATTATTTTAACTGCAACAGGAGGTTCGGGTAGCACATTAAAATGGTACAAAGATAGTTGCGGTGGTGTTTCTTTTGCTTCAGGTTTAAATTGTACAATACCTTCACCCGATACTACTACAACCTATTATGCCCGCTGGGAAATGTCAGCTCTTTTTACAACTTGTACAAGTGTAACAATAAATGTAATTCCATCTATAACAGTTTCAGCTTCAATAGTTGAAAATACAAATCATTTTTGCAGAGGAACATCCGTTATGTTAACAGCAACTCTTCAAAATGAAGGTTCAACTCCATTAATTCAATGGTATAAAAATAATCAGATATTGACAGGTGAAAATGAGTTACTCTATACCTATTCAGCATTTAATAACGACAGTATATATTGTGTATTAACTTCATCTTTAAATGGATGCTTAACCAACCAACCAGCAAAATCCAACACCATTGCTATAATGGTTGATAATCCACCCAAGTATTCCCACATCAAACTATATTTGGAAGGTTTATACAATATTTCAGAGCAAAATATGTCAGCTGTTATGAATGATGCAAGTTATCAGTTTGGCAATAATATAGCTGATCATATTACACTGATACTTGCTGATCCTTATTTCCCTTATGCTGTAACTGACACTTTTAATCTGGCATTGCAAACCAATGGAATACTGATATTTGATGTTCCATGTTGGATTAATGGCTATCATTATCTCAAGATAAAAAGCCGCAACCATTTGGAAACATGGAGTATGCACGCCATTTCATTTGATAGCGACAGTACTTATTACGACTTCAGTACTTCAGCTGATAAAGTAGCCGGTGAAAATCAAAAACAGGTTTCTCCAGGCATTTATGCATTATTGATAGGTGATGTAAATCAGGATGGTGTAGTGGATATTTCAGATTTGGTAGATATGGATTCTGATATTACCAACGGTACATTAGGCTATATTGTATATGATCTTAATGGTGATGGAGTTATTGATATCAGCGATTTGGTCAAAATAGATGAAAACCTCACAACAGGTGCAGTAGTTTTCGAACCTTATGTAACATTAGCGTGTGTATCCACCACAAATGCTTCAGCAATTACAACTTCTGCAGCAACCGTTGGTGGAAATATTACCTGCGATGGCAGTGCAATAGTAACCGAAAGAGGCATATGTTATAGCACATCACCCAATCCTACAACATCAAATACAAAAGTAATTAATGGTAGTGGTTTAGGAAGTTTCAATTGTAATCTGACAGGATTATTAAGCAATACAACTTATTATGCAAAAGCTTATGCAACCAATAATGCAGGAACTGCTTATGGTAACGAAGTATTTTTTACAACATTGTCTTTTCCTGTTTATGATATAGATGGAAACGGTTATGATACGGTGTATATTGGCACACAAATATGGATGAAACAAAACCTTAAAACTACTAAATATAGAAATGGAAATGTAATTCCGAATGTGACAGATAATGTAGCATGGAGTAATTTAACAACAGGTGCATATTGCAATTATAATAATGACACTAACATTGCAAATACTTACGGAAGATTATACAATTGGTACACAGTTAATGATTCACGTAATTTATGCCCAACAAGTTGGCATGCCCCAACTGATTCTGAATGGACTACATTAACAACATATCTTGGAGGTGAAGCTATAGCAGGTGGAAAATTAAAAGAATCTGGCACAACACATTGGGCTAGTCCAAATACAGGTGCAACTGATGAAACCAATTTTACAGCACTACCAGGTGGAGGACGTAATACCAATGGAACATTCGGAGGAATTGGTAGTTACGGATTTTTATGGAGTTCTACAGAAATCAGCTTAGCAGGTGCTTGGCATAGGAGTCTTTTTTACGATGGTGGTTCTATTAGCAAAAATGGTGGCAATAAGGCAGCAGATGGCTTTTCTATACGTTGCCTAAAAGGAGATATTGCAACTGTAAGTACAAATACAATAACAGGAATTACACAAACCACAGCCATAAGCGGAGGTAATATAACCTCCGATGGTGAAATGGCTATTACTGCAAGAGGTGTTTGCTGGAGTACTTCTCCAAATCCAACTATATCATTAACTACAAAAACCACAAATGGAAATGGTACAGGAAATTTTACAAGCAATATTAATGGATTGGCAGCAGGTACAACCTATTATGTAAGAGCTTATGCAACAAATAGTGCGGGAACAGCTTATGGTAGTGAAATTAGTTTTACAACTTCACCTTTATATGTTGTAGGCGGTGGTGTTACAGATTACGATGGAAATATATATGAATCAATAATTTTAGGTAATCAGGAATGGTTAAAACAAAACCTAAAAGTTACACACTATAAAAATGGAAATGTAATAACTTATCCAGGTATAGATAATATTGCATGGCAAAATAATACCTCAGGTGCTTTTGCTTGGTACAATAATGATGAAGCCTCCTATAAAAATACGTATGGTGCATTATATAATTGGTACGCTGTAAATACAGGGAATCTATGT
The DNA here is from genome assembly GCA_903936865.1 of uncultured Bacteroidales bacterium. Lineage (GTDB taxonomy): Bacteria > Bacteroidota > Bacteroidia > Bacteroidales > JACABE01 > JACABE01. Next base: position 5,114 of record CAIZXK010000184.1, read on the forward strand.
CCTATAGGTTGGCATGCACCTACTGATAATGAATGGTCAACACTTTCATCCTATCTTGGAGGTGATACAATAGCCGGTGGTAAATTAAAGGAAGCAGGGCTATCTCATTGGCAAAACCCAAATACAGGTGGTACAAACGAATCAGGGTTTACAGCTTTACCTAGTGGATCTAGATATAACGATACTTATAGTTATTTAGGTGAAGGTGATTTTTTTTGGAGTACATCTGAAAGCATTTCTAATTATGCTTGGATGCGTTTGATGGACTACAATAACAGCAAGTTAGACAAATGGTATTATCATAAAAGCAATGGCTATTCTGTGCGTTGTCTTAAAGATTATTTAGCAATAATAATAAGTACAGCAGCTGTAACTGATATTACACAAATCTCTGCAATAAGCGGAGGAAATATAATATCCGATGGTGGTTTATCAATAACAGCAAGAGGCATTTGTTGGAGTACTCTACCTAACCCTACCATTGCATTAACTACTAAAACCACAAATGGAACAGGAACAGGAAGTTTTATTAGCAATATTACAGGATTAACTGCAGGTACAACTTATTATGTACGAGCCTATGCAACTAATAGTATTGGTACAACTTATGGTAATGAGGTAAGTTTTGCAACAACTCCTTTTAAAGTATATGATCTTGACGGTAATGCTTATGATACAGTTCAAGTAGGAACACAAATATGGATGAAACAAAACTTGAAAACAACTAAATATAGAAATGGTAATGCAATACCAAATATTACAGATTATACTTCATGGAGTAACTTACAAACAGGTGCATATTGCAATTATAATAATGATACTAATTTTGCAAATACTTATGGCAGGTTATACAATTGGTTCTCTGTAAATACTGGCAGCTTATGTCCAACAGGATGGCATGTGCCAAGTGATGGTGAATGGTCAGTACTTACTGATTATATAGGCGGAGAAAGCATAGCAGGTAACAAATTAAAAGAAATAGGTACAATTCACTGGAATAGTCCAAATACAGGTGCAACAAATGAAACTGGTTTTACTGCTCTTCCAGGTGGTAGTATTGAAGATAATAGTAGTATGTTTAACTACATCAATGACTACGGTTTCTTCTGGAGCTCTTCAGAACAAAGTGGCAATTACGCATGGTATAGAAGAATGTCTTCCAATTTAACTTGGGTATTTAGATTAAATCACGATAAGCATTATGGGCTCTCAATTCGTTGTATGAAAAATTAGATAATATAATTCTTTTATAAATAGTGCATAAAGTCATTAAATGAAAAAGTCCTTTGTCTTAAATGTTGTATTTTTTATTTTATAATCTAATTTCAATATCACTACAAATTAATTATCTTATTTAATAAAAATCAAAATTTATGATAAATATCAATAATTACCAAAATATAATTAAAGATTACAGAAAAGACTATAATTTCAAACTTGAATCAGAGAATTTTGAGTTGAAAGAAATAGGTAATATTCTTCTTTCAAAAAAAGTTTATGAAGATTTTGAATATAGATTTTTATCATGGTTGATATATCTTGAGATTATTCCAAATTCAAAAAAAATTAATTTACCATATTTTAAAACAATTATTGAGCCAATTGTAAAACAGGTTTTCTTTGATAAATATGGTTTAAATCCAGTGCGTAAAGACATATGTAATTCATTTTTAAACTTTTCAGAAGAAATGAAATCACAAATTAAAATTCAAAATACTGAAATTGAATTTTTAATTGGTGGAAGTTTTACTGATATTCAAAAGGAAAATCCATCTGATATCGATTTCATTATCAAATTACCACAAATTATTTGGGATAAATTATACTTAGAAAATTCTCATGAACTAAATCATATTAATAGAGATTACAAGCAATCAATTGAAGATATTGTTAGATCAAAAACTGATAGTCAATACAATTCTAATAATTATGTATTAACACATATTGATTTCAAAGCTTTACCTGAAAATTTTTCTTTAAATACTTTTAAAGCCTATAATAATGTTATTATGCTTATGAATGATGCATTGTATAAAGACAAACCTAAAATAAATGCTTATGAAAATTTCAGGCATGAATATCCAAATAATTTTTTTACAGAAAGAAAGGTTTTGTCTGTTTATATGTAATTTTTCATTAAATTCATATATTCAAGTTCTTTCCTTTATCTTTTTATGTTATTA
>CAIZXK010000185.1 GCA_903936865.1 uncultured Bacteroidales bacterium
AGTATGGTTCAGCTCGATGGGAAATTACATAGTTACGAAACCCAGAAATTCGTAATCGACCGACAGGGACAACCTCCTTTGCTTGGAGGTATTTCCCTTGATATTACCGAACGCATTCATGCAGCTGAAATAATTGAACAAACCCGCAGGAACTACGAAACTTTTTTTAATACCATAGATGATTTCCTCTTTGTTTTGGATGAAAAGAACAATATTATACATACAAACAATACAGTAAATGAACGGCTTGAATACAGTAATGAAGAACTGTTTGGCAAATCGGTATTTTTAGTTCATCCGGAAGAACGCCGTGAGGAAGCAGGCAGAATTGTAGGTGAAATGCTAGCTGGTAAAACCGATATCTGCACGGTTCCTCTGCTTACAAAATCAGGTAATTATATTCCTGTTGAAACAAGAGTTAAATCTGGTTTCTGGAATGGAAATGCAGTAATTTTCGGAGTAACCAAAGATGTGTCGAAATTACAATTGTCTGAACAGAAGTTCTCTAAAGCTTTCCAATCGAATTCTGCCCTTATGGCAATTTCATATTTTGAAAGTGGTATCTTTATTGATATAAATGATTCGTTTGTCAAAACCATGGGTTATTCGCGTGAAGAATTAATTGGGAAAACGGCTCAAGAACTTAAGCTTTTTACTGATTCAGAAATAAGAAACATACTAATAGCCGATATTATTAATAAAAAACCGATAAAAGAAATTGAAATAGAAGCAATAAAAAAAGATGGGTCCTCTATGTTCGGGTTATTTTCAGCCGATCTTATTTATATTGGTAAAGATTTGTGTTTGCTAACCGTAATGGTTGATATTACTGAACGTAAAACCATAGAGAAAGCACTTAAAGAGAGTGAAGCCCGATGGAATTTTGCCATTGAAGGCAGTGGTGATGGGCTTTGGGATTGGAATGCCCAAGCCAATGAAGTTTTCTTTTCCAATCAATGGAAAGCATTATTGGGATATACTGAAAATGAAATCGGTACTGGTTTTGATGAATGGAAAAAACGGATTCATCCTGATGATATGGAAAAGACTATGGTATATCTTAATAAGCATTTAAAAGGTATTACTGAAGTTTATTTGCATGAATACCGACTCCGTTGCAAGGATGGTAGTTATAAATGGATTTTCGACAGAGGTAAAGTCTTTGAAAGAACTGCAGATGGAAAACCATTACGGGTAATAGGAACCTGTACTAATATTTCTGACAGAAAAAGGTATGAAGAATCATTAAGGGAAAGTATAAACAAGGAAAAAGAACTTAATGAACTTAAATCCCGCTTTGTTTCTATGGCTTCCCATGAATTCAGAACACCACTGGCTTCTATTCTGATGTCGAGTGATATACTGATAGCTTACTGGAAAAGATTGGATGAATTGCAGATAACCGAAAAACTGAATACTATAAAAGGACAGGTGCTGCATTTAACCAATGTTGTAACTGATGTAATGCAGATATCTAAAATTCAGGAAGGGAAATCTGTTTTCAATCCACAGCCAAGCGATTTAATAGAGTTATGCAGAAATACAATCCTAACATTCAATTCAAATAATGAGCTAATTAACAAAATTGAGTTTGTTAGTAAGTATGAAAAGCTGAATATGAAAATTGATGTCCGATTAATTCAGCAGGTAATGAATAATTTAATATCCAATGCAATAAAATATTCTAACGAAAATCCAATTGTGAAAATTAGCTTATACGAGGAAAATGAAGAGATTCTGTTAAGTGTTGCTGATAATGGCATCGGCATACCTGAAGAGGAACAGAAAAACTTGTTTCAACCTTTTTACAGGGCAAGCAACGCAACTGTGATACAGGGTAATGGCTTAGGCCTTAATATTGTAAAGGAATCCATGAAATTACATGGTGGTTCAATAAAGTTTGAGAGTTTATTAGGAAAAGGTACTACCTTTGTAGTTCATTTTCCAAAAGTTTTAATTAAAAAATAGTTAGATTTATGAAAAAAATACTAATAATTGAAGATGAAGTTTCATTAAGAAAAGGAATTGCTGAAATACTTACATTTGAAGGGTATGAAGTAAAGGAAGCCGATAATGGTAAAGATGGTGTTATTTTAGCACTTAAATATTTACCCGATCTTATTTTGTGCGATATAATGATGCCCGAAATGGATGGTCGTGAGGTTGTTAAACAATTAAATTCAAATGAGAATACGAAGTTCATTCCTTTTATTTTTATGACGGCTCTTGCCGAAAAATCAGATTTCAGGTTGGGAATGGCTCTGGGTGCTGATGATTATATCAGCAAACCGTTTTTAAGAGAAGATTTATTGAAGGCAGTGGAAAAGAGACTCGAAAAATCAGCAAATATCAAAAAGAAAAACAAAGATGATCTGGATGATTTAAGGAAGAGGATTTTAACTCATGTGCCTCACGAATTACTTACACCATTAAATGGAATAATCGGATTCAGTGAATTCATGGCAGAAAATGCTGCCTCAATGGATGCAGAAGAAGTTATTGATTTATCAAACAGTATCCATGAAAGCGGCGAACGATTGCTTGATGTTATAAAGCATTACTTTATTTATATTCAGTTGGTTTCCAAAAAGAAATCAGATTATCCAAAAAATGAATTACTTCATTCAAATGAAATTATTAAAGAGATTTCTGCAGAAATCGGATTGAATAATAGCCGTTTAGATGATCTTTGTTTCAAATTACAGGATTTGCCTTGTTTAATGGGTGAAGATGAGTTTGCCATATTAATTAAGGAATTAGTCGAAAATGCTTTTAAGTTCTCATCTACAGGAGAAAAGGTAACAATCAGCAATAAAACTGAGAATGGGTTTTTTGAATTGAAAGTACATAACTTTGGAAGAATATTTCCACAGAATAGTATGGAAAAGATTGGAGCCTTTATTCAATTCGACAGAAATATATATGAGC
>CAIZXK010000186.1 GCA_903936865.1 uncultured Bacteroidales bacterium
ATTTGTATTTTGAGTAAAAGTAGTACTTAAGCTTACTAAAAAAAGTATGCTCTCATATCAAAATGGTATGATGTAATTAAAATTCTGAAAGAAAAAAGGTGTTATTTAATAATATACAATATCTTTGTAATAGATTAAAAATGAAATAAATTTTAATGCGTCAATGAAATACTTAAATTCAGGTTCAAGTTTTCTATTCATCAAAAATATTGCAACATTCTTTTTAGTTATTTTGCTTTCTTCATCCCATATTTCTTATGCTGCAGGACTGATTATTAAAAAGATTTCGAGCGACGATGGACTTTCAAATAGTGCTATTTCGGTGATACACAAAGACTCAACAGGTGTAATGTGGTTTGGTACCTGGGATGGATTAAATTCTTATGATGGTAAAAGAATTCGCGTTTACAAATCCGACAAAAAAAACCCTAAAACTATTACGAGTAATGTAATTATCGATATAGTGGAGCCTGCCAACGGGATACTTTGGGTAAGTACTACCAACGGTGTAAATAAACTAAACACCGAAACAAGGGAAGTAGAACGATTCTTTGAGACGGAAGGAAAAAATGCTTCTACTTCCACAAAATCGTACAAACTTACACTCGGTCCGAAAAATCTAGTTTTATGTTATACGCTTAATAATAATCTTCGGTATTTTGACGAAAATTCCGGGAAATTTATTCCTCTCGAGGTTAATGCCCTTAAATCAAAGAAAATCGTCAATCTGGCAAGCGATGCACAAGGAAGTGTATTTCTTGTAACACGCGATATGGAGTTGTATCGACTACAACTACGTATAGTGCAAAATAAGCCTGAAATTATTTCGTGCATACGGGTGCTGAATCAATTTTCAGCACGTAATATCTTTCGAAAATCGGATAATGAATTTTGGTTAATTGATATCGGCTCGAAATACATCTATTTATTTAATTCAGTAAATGGGCTTTTAAAAATTGCGGCTGATATTTCGGGCTTATCGCTCAAAGGTGGGATTCAAACTATCAACGAGTTTAACAACGAAATTGTGGTTGGAATGGCAACAACAGGTCTTTTCTATTTTGATATTTTGAGTAAAGCCTGGGTGCAAATTCAAAACCCTGAGTATCATGGTGGCGTATTGTCATCGTTTTATGATACAAAACAACAAATCTTATGGACTGGCACAAATAATAATGGAGTTATTTCAAGTTATCGCGAACAGCTGAATTTCAGACGTATAGCTAACAAAGATTTATCGAACCGACATGCAAGTGCTATAAGAGCAATATGCGAAGATGAGTTGGGCAGAATATGGGTAGGTAGCCGTGGCAATGGATTATCTATTATTACAAACACATTAGTTAACAACAAGGTCGTTAATATTCCCGAACTAACTAATAAATCAATTCTTTCAATCTGCAAAGGGCCTAATGATATTATGTTCATTGGTTCGGAATCGGAAGGACTTTTTTTAGTTAACTTCAAGACACTAAAAGTTAGTAAAATGGACTTGTCATTAAGTAAATCATTTACTGAAAATTTGTCGCCACCTATCTATAGTCTACTTTGGGATAATTCCCTTTCTACACTATGGATTGGCACCAATTCCGATGGAGCTTTTCAGTTTCAGTTTGAAAACAAAAACGGAGAGTTGATTACCCAACGTGTGTTCGAATATAATAAAGACAACAAATCGGGTTTGAAAAACAACAATATATACTCCATTATTACTTTTGACAA
>CAIZXK010000187.1 GCA_903936865.1 uncultured Bacteroidales bacterium
AGCTTAGTGGAATGCAACTGAAAGAACTTATTTGTGATGAAATTACAACTATTGATTGTCTGCGGAAATGGCTGGTAAAAACTATTTATTTGAATGAATCTGAAAAAAAGGAAAAGACCTTAACTGAGATAAAAAATGATTTGAGTGAAAAGTATCAGATTAGTGTAAGCAGTATTGAGAAGATGGTTTATGGGAGGAGGTGGTGACCTCACCTAAATCCTCTCCAAAGGAGAGGACTTTTAACCATAAGTTATGGTGATTTATGGCATCTCGACTTCGCTCGATGACCTAATAAAATAAAATAGAAAATCCTAAAATTGAATAAAAATGGAAAATACAGAAGAAAATAACAGAAATAAAGGTGGGCAGTTTGCAAAAGGACATAAAGGACTAAAGCCCAAAGGTGCGGTTGCAAAAACTACCTCTGAAATAAAAGAACGATTGCAAAAACTAATGGATAGCTATGATGAGGATATGATGATAGCTGATCTTGAGAGTTTGAAACCACCGGACCGATTGAAGATAATGACCGGATTGCTGGAATATGTTTTGCCTAAGCTGAACAAAACGGATTATACCCTGAGCAAGGATAGTGACGAAATCAAGGTAGAACTTCCCGAATAATGAAATTCAACCTTAGCAATAGCAGATTGTTTAACAGGGTTTATATTCCCCTACTCCGCGATACAAACAGGTATTTATTATTGTATGGCGGACGTGACTCTGCCAAGAGTTATTTTGCAGCACAAAAAGTTTTGATTGATACCATGCGAAAACCTTATAGCCGTTATATTCTTTTGCGAAAGATTTATGCAGATATAAAGGATTCGCAATTTCAGACGATAAAGGATATTATCAGCAGCTATGGATTGATTGATTATTTTACCATCACTGAAAATCCTTTGAAAATTACCTTTAAGCCGAATGGAAATTATATACTGGCTCGTGGTCTGGATAAAGATTATAAAATGAAGTCTATTAAGGACCCGACCGGAATCTGGTATGAAGAAATGAATGAGATTGCTTTTACTGATTTCCTGAAAAGTACATCTTCGCTGCGTGGTGGTGTGATACAGGAAATAGCAACCTTTAATCCTGAATTAGAGGATAGCTGGATTACCAACTACTTTTTCCCACCGAAGGAAAGTTATGAAAGAGAGGATGGTAATTTCCTGAAAGTGGATAGTATCAGAAAGGATACAACCATACTTCATACAACTTATAAAGACAATCAATTTGTTACGGAACAGAGTATTGAGCTGCTGGAGAGTTTTAAACAGGTGGATTATCATTACTATAGAATCTACACTCTTGGGCTTTGGGGAGGTGTTTTGGAAGGCTTGATTTACCAGAATTGGGATGTGGTGGATAAGTTTCCTGATGAGGAAGTTATTTACTATGGACTGGATTTTGGGTACTCCAATGATGAAAGCGGGGTTGTTAAAGTTTGCTTTAAAGGGGATGATTTGTTTGTGGAAGAAGTTCTTTATCAGAAAGGATTAACCAATCAGGATTTGGCTGATGAGTTTAGAAAAATTGGAATTACAGATAATGAATTAATTATTGCTGATAGTGCAGAGCCAAAATCAATACAAGAGCTTTACAGAGAAGGGTTTACTATCAGGGGTGCTATCAAAGGAACGGATAGTATCAGAAATGGAATTGATATTTTGAAAAGGTATAAGATTCATGTAATCAGAGGTAGTAACAACTTAATCAGGGAGTTGAAGAATTATAGGTGGGCTATGGACAGGGATGGGAAAAGTTTAAATGTGCCTATTGATAAGCTGAATCATTTACTTGACCCCCTCCGATATGTAGCGTTGTTTAAGAATTATGTGCCTGGGAAAAGATTATTAAAAGTGGGTAGTGTGTGAACAGTTAGCAGTAAACAGATACCAGTAAACAGTTACCAGTAAACAGTTTGCAAAAAAATAAAATAATAGGGAAAATAATTATTATATTTGCAGTATTAGTTTCCGAAAGGAATAACTTTGATCTCACGCCATGAGATAAGCCTGTAGCTGAGTTACTACAGGCTTTTTTATTTTATCAGAAATTAACAAAATAAATAATGAATAATAAACTAATTGATAAAATTTGAACTATATTTGTATTGTGCAAAATGATTAAGGTTTTTATACTTTAAGAGCATAAATTTCCTGAGGGAAACTGAATACAAACGTATTCGAGAAAATGTAAGCCTGTGAGTCTGCTGGACGGAATTACAGGCTTTACTCTTTTCTACTATTTATGCAACAAAATATTAAAATATTTATAATTCATAATACTAATTGAATGAAATTATGGTATATTTGCTTTTTATTCCAAGTAAGGAGTAAAATGTTTTTTTCAAAAAAAATTGTTTTAGACCTGTAGTTGTGTTTCTACAGGTTTTTTTTATTAAAATGAAGGAATTAGATTAAAAAGAATTACCTTTGTGTTTTTAAAAGGGTTTTTTTAGAAGTACGTAGCCTGTAATCAGTAAAATGATTGCAGGTTTTTTTGTTTTAGGGATTGCCAGCAGATGGGGCGAGGGAGAATGGATATGGTGGGTGGGAATTGCAGAATACACTTTGGACGAGGTTTTTAGCGGGGAGGTGTGATGGTGGTGGTATGGTGCGTTGGCAAAATGGCTTGACCGAATTGTGCGAGGGGAAAGAAAAAAATAAATGAAGCGGTAATTCCCATAAGTAATTTTGGCTAACACTTTTTTTCTGGCACGTAGTAGAGGAAATAAAGTGTTAGGAAAATTGAAAATTAATACATTACGGCTTGATTTATTTTTTTGTGCGTTGGGGAAATTTGGTC
>CAIZXK010000188.1 GCA_903936865.1 uncultured Bacteroidales bacterium
GAACGTTTGGTTTTGGCTTATTCAAATGGAATTTTTCCCTGGTATAATGTTGGCGAACCTATACAATGGTGGTCATTGGATCCCCGATTAATTTTATTTCCTGATAAATTCAACTGTTCCAACAGTTTATCAAGAGTTGTCAAGAGTAATAAATTTGAAGTTAAGCTCAATAAAAACTTTAGGAAAGTAATGGAAAACTGTGCTCAGGTTAACCGTAAAGGCGAAACCGGAAACGGAACCTGGATAACCAATGAAATGTTGGAGGCTTACTCAAAAATGCATGAATTAGGCTATGCTCATTCCGTTGAAACGTATTATAAAAACGAATTGGTTGGTGGTTTGTATGGTATTGCGATGGGAAAGGTTTTTGTAGGTGAATCTATGTTCTTTCTGGAAAGAGATGCATCTAAAGTTGCTTTGTATTTTCTTGTTGAATTGATGAAAAAGAATAAATTTCATTTTATTGATGCACAGCAAAGTACACCTCACTTACTATCTATGGGTGCAGAAGAAATTTCCAGGAAAAAATATTTGAAACTCCTGAAAAAAGCAATGGAAGACGAAAGCTAAACTTGTTGTAAATCCTTAAATTGGAAAGGATTTTTCTTCGTTGAATTTCAATCTGAATAATTTCATTTACTTTTATTATCGAATTCGTATAATTCGTGGCTTAAAAATCGAAACTCTCTGTTTTGAGATATAATACCAAAATGATTTATATATTTAGTTCATTTTTTAAAGGTATAATGCCAATCAGAAATATGTTTTAGTTTCAGGAGCAAAACGAATTGGACTATTTATATATTTCATTTTGGTATTATTGCTATTGAAGCCGGATACCTGCATTTTTTTACCACTTTTACCACAGTGGGTTATCAAAACTAATTTTCCCTTATTCCCAAAAGCCGGAATCATTATTTTATTATCATTTTTAACCCTAAAAATTTATTAAAAATACCGTTGCAGAAAACATCATTTTCTTTACATAAAAGTTAAAAAAATAAAAAGTGTTAATTAAAATTAACAATTTTTTTAGAGCTGATATTGTGTTATATACAAGCATTTTTTCGCAATAATGCATTTATTTTTGCCATTTTTCCGACCCAATGACATTAATAGGTATAAAGACTTCTGTATTGGAAAGAAAAAAATGAAAAAAATGAAAGAAAAAAAGATTTATTACCCTGTAGTTAATCCCGAAATAAATAACGGGATTAATTTGATTATTAAAAAATCCCATGCAATACCAACTCTGTTTGGCTCAGGTTCTGGTAAAATATATAATGCCTCCCATCATCAATTAATTAATTTATCATCCAAACCCCAAAACGATAATTATGAAAACATACCATACAAGCACTCAACTATCTGTTTATATACATCTTAACGCTTTTGCAACATCCGGTTTTTTTAACTTTGCTATATGCTTCAATCGTTTATATGGCAAAGTGAACTCATTATGCCATATAAAGAGGCTGCTTATACCTCAAAGTGATTTCACTTTGCCATATAAAGAGCTTCATCATACCCCAAAGTTAATCCACTTTGCCTGTTGCAGAGACTCGCTATACCCCAAAGTGAAATCACTTTGCCATATAGTGAACTTGCTTATACCCCAAATCGGAATCATTTTGCCCACTAAACACCTCAGCCATATAGCAAAGCTGATTTTAAATGAATATTTGTTAACATCACTACATATCAACAGCTTGAAATATAGCTTACTATCAATTATTATAACTAATAAAAATTAAAAAAAATGCCTACAAATTTTGAAAATTTAGCACATAACCCATTAGATGGCGTTATGGTGGCTTACTCGAGAAGATCGGACTATGCCGATATTAACATCGAACGGATGACAAAAATAAATCCGGGTGGGGTTTATGATTCCATTATTGTATTAACCAGAGAAAAGCGCGATGCTTTTAATGGCAACTTATCCGAATCGCAGATGGGCGAAGCACTTCGCATGGGCTACACTTCGGAAATCAATCAAACCAAAGATGAATTTGTTGCTGCCGTGAGCAAGTTTGAAGGATTGGTAAAATCGTTGTATGATAAAGGTTCTGCAGTTTACATCATGTTTTTCCCTTTTGGTATTGAAGAATATCGCAGAGCTACACAGGCCGAATTGGTTCCCCTTATGAAAAGGATAATCGATTTATGCATTATTCACAAAACAAATTTAGGATCAAGCACTTTTGAAGATAAGTTTGTTGCATTAAGAGATCGCTATGTAAAAGCAACATCAGACCAAAAACAGGCTGCAGCCACAGTTACCAGCAGCCAGCCAACCAAGGAAATACTATGGAATATTCTGAAAAAACAGTTGCATATCAATATGCTTACGATACTAATCAACAATCCGGATAATCTGGGTATCATGCTTTCTTATTTTGAACAAAAGTTACTTCGTTTCCGACACCTCAACAAGGATGGAAATGCCGAAGAAGCCTATAAATTAATGATTGCAGCATTAAGTTCCAAGGTAGCCGACATCAGTTTTTCGGTTAACGACACCTTGCTGATTATGAACAACAGCAATATACCTATTTACTACTATGCAGCAGCCACTGCCGATACAGCTCAACCGGCACAACTGCACGAAATTGCCATAGGCGACGAAGCCGAAGTAACCGCAGCTCAATTAGGAGCTCCCGCCAATAAACATCTGATTTTTGTAAATAAGGATGCCACCGAAGGAGCGGAAGTGGAGATTGCGTTGATATAGGAAACCATTTCGACACCGCTCAATGTAAGATTATTGGGCATTGAGCGGTGTCGAAGTTGGTCACTGAACGATTTACTAATAATTGTAAAAAGAAAAACCGGTACAAAGCAGCAGGGCTTGCAACCCGATGCTGTGAGGGTAAAAAAAGGCAATAAAAAAGCCTCCCTTTAATAAATCCGGTACTAAAAATTGCCCGCCAGCAATAGTAATAAAACAAGAAAAATTAAAAAAGAGGCATTGCAAAAGTATTATAAATAAAAGCAGATAGCATCTAATTATAAGTTAATTAGCTGCTACAAAACTGTTAAGCCTGCAAGGTAGGTTTTCAGCATTAGTTTGTAAGCGGTTGCTGAAAGGCAGCCTGCCAACAGACCAATTCAAATTAATCAATATTTAATTTTATCGGCAGCAGCTTCACTAAAAAACAAAACAAAGCTGACTGCTGATAGCAAAAAAATAATATTTTATGCGAAAGAAAATAAACAAAATAAAAATAGTACTAAGCATTGCCTTAGTATTTTTAGGAATAATGGGGTTTGGGCAAACGACTTTTGACCCAAGTAAAAAATCAATACAGGCGTGGATAGCAATAGGGACACCGAATCAGACAAATCTAAATCCAGCATCTTGTTTATCTCAAAGTGAATTTTCAGATGGTAGAATTATTAATGTGTTGCATCCGAATTATTTAAATTTGACAAGTAGTGGGGATATTGAAACAGTTTTACCAGCAACGGACTCTTATGGTACCTCATGTAATGCATTCGATGTTTCAAATATATTAGCTGTTCAATCTTATTCATCTAATCAATTTATTACTTTATCGGGCAATGATGTTGGATTAACATTCTTGCTAAATAGTACAAGCAAACAAACTAATTTTAAGAATCAAATAAATAATTTATTGGTTAATAATAATTTTGCTGGGGTTGAACTAGATATTGAAAAATTTCATAATTGGACTTCTACAATGTGGACTGGTTATAAGCAATTATTAACAGAATTAGGTACATTGTTGCATAGTAATGGTAAAATATTAGTTGTAGATGGTCCTGCTTTAGAATCTCAGGGTAGTAGTGTATTTAGCTATTCAGATTTAAATGCAATTTCAGTTATTGATTATGTATGTGTAATGTGTTATAGTTATCAACATGAAGGAGCAGGAAATCCGGTTTGTCCAAATGATTGGATGATAAACTCAATCAATTTTATTAAACAACAAATGAATAATAATGTGAATAAAATCATTATTGGAATGCCTTCTTATGGTTATTTTGGAACTGGAACTGGAACATTAACTAATGTAACAAGTATAAATAAAATTGAATCTATGACCAAACCAGGTTATAATACAGCAACAAGACATACTAATTCATTCGAAATGCATTGGACAGATAATGGCATAGAATACTTTTATTCAGATGCAATTGGTATGTCAAATAAAATTGAACTGATAAGACAACAAGGAATTAAGCATGTTTCTGTATGGAGATTAGGTGGCAACGACTGGTTTAACAGATTTAATGTTGATTTCAACAATCAACCTATTGATGTGAATTACAAATTACCACTTTTTGTTACTGGTAATAATTGGAGTTCGACTCCTCAATATCAGATGGATTATGTTAAAAATTATGATTTATCAAATGCTTCAACAATCAATCAATGTGCAGAAATAAACAAATCAAACTTAGCTAATAATCAATTATTATTGGGAAATTATAATTTTGGTATTAACCCAAGTAATGTAATTAATGGTTTTGATGTTGTTGTAATTGGTCATTCAGATCCTGCGAGTAATCAATTAAAAAGTACTTTTTCTATCCAACTAACTGATGGTACCAACTATTCAGCTATTCAGACTTTTGATATATATTCTCATCACGATATTATTAAAGTTTTTGACAAACTATCGTGGGGTAATATTAATTGGAGTTCAAACGGCATTGATAATAATTTTAAAGTAATTTTAAAATTAGTATCCGGCGAAACTGGATATATAAATGCAGTTTTTGTTAAAGCACATTCAAGTACCACTGCAATGCAAACTGCTACTTATGATATTGCTGATCCCAATGATGATGCTGCAGATGCTTTTATTAATAATAGCCCAATTCCAACTTATAATAATGGAACTATTTCAGGAACATTATATGAATACCATCGTATCGGAGTATATAAGGGCGGTACTCAGTTTGCTAATGGGGCATATTTTGTAAATGGTTTTAGATTTAGAAATATTAATATACCACAAGGTGTTATTATACAGGATGCAAAATTGGATTTGTATTTCAATCCTGGTACAAATAGAACCACACCAAATTTTGCAACATTTAATATGGAATTCTATTGTGAAAATAGCCTTAATTCTCACGAATTCACAAGTAGTACATCAAATATTGATGGCACTCCAAGTAGGCGTTTATTATTGCCAAATCCTAAAGTGTATCCTTTTAATACTCTAATATGGAGTACAAATGATCCGGAAGGATATAGCTCAAATAGCCCAAATAGATTAATTGATGTAAAAGATATTATACAACCTATTATTGCTAATCCTCAGTGGAATCCTAATAATGCTGGAACAAGTTCAATCTCAATTATTGCAAAATTACAAACTACGCCAATTACTTATATTACCGATCAGAATTGCGTTGGGTATTCCACTTATGAAAAAACCAATAGCAATGCAAAAGCTGCGAAGCTTTCAATTACTTATCAAGGTATAACCCCACCTCCCTCACCAACTATAAGTTACAATCAGAATAATGGTAGTGTAATAGTTGGTAATAGTTTTAATTCTGTTGTGCCAATTATACAAAATATGCAGGGTACTTTAACATTTACTGCAAGTCCTGCATTATCTAATGGACTTGGATTAAATAGTTCGGGACAAATTACAGGAATCCCAAATTCTACTATTGCTAATACTACTACTTATTCTATTACTGTATCAAATGGTACTCAAAGTGCATCTTGTTTATATACATTAACAATTGCTCCTCTTACATTTACTTACAATCCAGACAATGGTTATGTTTCAATTGGTGACAATTTTATCTCATCTATTCCACAAACAAATCTGGGGGGTAATCTTACATATAGTTGTTCAACTTTACCTGTTGGTTTTTCTATTTCACCATCCAACGGGCAGATTACAGGATTTACCAATAATCCAAACTTTACGGGTGGTCAATATAATGTTACTGTTGAAAATAATAATAATCAGAGTTTAAGTTGTATATATTATTTACAGGTTTATCTTCCCCATATACATTATAGTAGTAATACTTTAACTTTAACAAAAGGTACGTTTGGTCAATCGCCAATTCCTGTTATTAAAAGTGTTTCTGGTACCAGATATTTCAGTTCTTCACCGGCTTTGCCTATTGGTTTGAGTTTTGATAATTCAGGTAAAATCGACGGAACACCATTAGTGGCAGTTTATAATAATGAATATACTATTACTGTTACTAACGGAACACAAAGTACCTCTTGTTCTTATTTTATTCAAGTTAATAATGCTAATGATAACAATTGTACTGCTAATTATCCAATTAGTGTAACTACATTAAGCGGCAGCAGTGGTAATATAGTAACCTGGACAGGAAATACCTACCATAATGGTAAAGTTATAGTGCCTTATGGCATAACGTTGAAAATAATTGGTGGAGTTCATACTTTTGCTTATAATGCTGGTATTGAAGTTAAGTCAGGTGCAAAACTTATTATTGACGGAGCTTATTTAACACATGAATGTTATGGTCATATGTGGGATGGCATTCTTTTAAGAGGTGATAATACCAAAAGCCAAACTGATGAATCAAGCCATGGAATTGTCGAAATAATTAATAATGGAACTATAGCTGAAGCATATGTGGGAATAACTTGTTTAGATCATACTCAGTTAGGAATATATGTACCTTACTATTTAAACTTAGGTGGTGGTATTATCAGAGCCGAGAATGCCAATTTTATTAATAACGAGGTTGCTGTAAAAATGTATCCTTATCAAAACTTCAATTCAGTAATTCCTTCGTCTAAATATTTCGACAATAGTTATTTCAGAAATTGCAAATTTGAAACCAATGACGAATATATGGCACCTTTCAACTCACTTTTCTTTCAAACTTTTGTTGATTTATACAGAATCCAGGGTATCAATTTTACTTCCTGCAATTTTAATAATAAAAGTAAAAATCATAATAAATACAAAGGAATTGGCATTAAAGCTATTGGTTCTAAAATTAAAGTAAATGCCAAATGCTTATCTCAAAATTTACCAAGTGGTAGCATTTGCCCCGAAAGCGAAACTGTTACTAATGAATTTAGTGGTTTAGATTATGGCATTTATTATGGTGGATGGCTTTTGCCTACCGATTTTTGTAATATCGAAGATTCTAAGTTTGAGAATAATTATCATGGTGTATTTGTAAGTTCATCTACCAGTGCTCTTATTGCACGCAATACTTTTAAGGTTAAAGATATTTTACCAAACAATACTTTATGTAATTATGGTGCTTATCTTCAATCATGTTATGATTTTGGTTTCGAAGGTAATAAATTCGAAGGCGAAAACAATACCAATATACCTAATTCCGGTTTGCATGTTAATAATAGCCTTACAACTATGAATACCATTTATAACAATACTTTCGATCTGTTCGATTGTGCTACCAGTGCTATAGGTAATAATAGCTCATTGTCAACAAATCCTAAAAAAAGTGGGTTGAAAATTAAATGCAACGATTATACCAATAGCATTCTTAATGATGTTAATATATCTCCGTCAGGTTCGAGTATTTCTGCATATCAGGGATACCTTGGCAGCAATGATGCTCCTGCCGGCAATACCTTTACGACTGAACTTAATAATCAGAATAGTAATGGTAAGTTCCCAATTAATAACGATCAGGGTTGTGGTTTCTTTACTTATTATTATCATAAATTTAACGCTACTAATAAATATATCAATCCTGATATACCTCCTTTAAGCAGTACTTCTAATTATAATAAAGAGGAAGTTAATGGAGCAATATATGACAAACAATTGTCATGTCCTGCAAAAATTCTGGCACCTCAAAGTCCAAATGCATTACAGTCGAAAATTACAGTGGCACAGCAGCAGCTAAATTCAGCCAAACTGATGTACACTATTTATAAAGACGGGGGCAATACACCAGCATTAAAAGATGCTGTTAATCTCTCCTATCCATGGGAAGCCTTTGAATTGTACAACAATTTAATCAGCAAATCGCCCTATCTGTCCGATGAGGTATTGATAGATGCCATAAAACGCGAGGATGTATTGCCTGCACTGATGCTTAAATATATATTGCTGGCAAATCCGCAGGCTGTTAAATCACGCGAGGTTATGGAAGCCTTATATCGCCGTAATAATCCATTGCCCGAAGCATGGATAGACGAATTGAAGCAGGGTGCCGAAATCGTATCGCCTTTAGAACAATTGCAGGCTCAGGTTTCTTACTATGCCCAGGAACGTCAGTTTGCCTATAGCCAGCTCAAAAATATATATGTAACAGAT
The DNA here is from genome assembly GCA_903936865.1 of uncultured Bacteroidales bacterium. Classification (GTDB taxonomy): domain Bacteria; phylum Bacteroidota; class Bacteroidia; order Bacteroidales; family JACABE01; genus JACABE01. Next base: position 8,280 of record CAIZXK010000188.1, read on the forward strand.
ACCAGCGGGATATATACCATTGATAGTTTGATAACTTTATTGGTAAATAACAACGAAGCTATCAGCGATTACGAATTGGCTTCCATCTATCTGTATCAGGGCGACTCTACTTCTTTCAGCAGTATTATGGAAAATATTCCTGATAAGTACGAATATAATGAAAAGGAGATAGATTACCATAATGATTATGTTGTATTTTTTGATATAATGAAATTTCTGATCGAAAACAATATGGATTTCGGCAAGTTGAAAACCGAACATGTAGATGTTTTAAACAGCTTATACGAAAACAACCGCAGTTTTGCATCAACTTATGCCTTATCCATATTAATGATAATTAATCCTGAATTTGAATATATTGAGCCTATCTATTTGCCCGTAGAACTAAAAATGGGTAAACCTTATAAAAAGGAAAAACTTGAGGATAATAATCTTTTAAAAGTATTTCCAAATCCGGCTACAGATTATTTTATTGTTGAATATAATATTACCGATGCTGTAAAAGGAGCTTCATTGGAAATAGTGGATATGATGAACCGCAAGCTCGAAAGCATAACCATCAGCACAGCCAAAGGGCAAACAATGATTAAAACATCTGATTTAGCCAAAGGTTTGTATCATTGCTATCTGACAAATAACGGAAAAATTATTTCACAAACAAAAATAACTGTTGAATAGTATTTAACTTTGTAAGCAAAAATAGCTTTAGCTATTTTTGCTTACTTTTTAATTTATAAATAAATGATAAAAAAAGCAATATTCTTTATAGTCTTGTTTTTTGCATTTTATGCAAATACCTACACCCAAAACGGATATTTTAATAATACATATAATCTCAACAATAAAAGTTGTGCAGGTTCAAATATTATATATAATAGTGAGGACAGTACTTTTTCAACAACTACAGCTACTACCGATTCGGTTGATAAGCTCTGTATTTTATTCAGTAAATTCGATTATAATGGCAATCTGTTAATGAAAAAGTATTTTAATGATGGGGTAAATTTTTATTATTCAGGACATCCTGGTAATTTCCAAAAAGTATGGGATGGGGGTTACACTATAAGTAGTGCCAAGGAAGATACCAATGGATTTGCAATTGCAATTCTTCTCAAATTTGATAAAAATTTTAATTTCGAATTTATCAAAGAGTTTGAAGACACGAGTTTTAATCATTATGCAGAATTTCAACAATGCAAAATTACAAAAGATAAGAATTTTATTTTAGCCGGTACAATTCAGGGTTTTGGCAATTATGATCATGATATTTTATTAATAAAAACCGATAGTCTGGGCAATCAGCTATTCAGAAAAACGTATAATCTGGGAGCTATAGACAATGCCCGAAGCATAATAGAAACTCCTGATAAAGGCTATTTGCTGGGGGGCTATAGCTGGGATTATTACAATGCATGGGCTTCGGGCAATGGCAGAATAATTAAATTAGATTCGATGGGTAATTTTGAGTGGGGCAGGCAATTTGGCAATCCTATATACAACGATGCACAAGCATTGGTAGCCTTAGCACCCGACAGTAATTATATAGTAGCAACTTCTTATGCTTATTATACAATGCCACTATCTGCATCAGATTTAAAAATACAGGTTATTAAAATTGATAAAACAGATGGAAGTACAATTTGGGACAGGCAATATGATACCATTAGAGTTGATAATTATCCTAAAATGGTAAAGGTATTAACTGATGGAAATATTGTGGTAGTTGGTAATGAGGATTTTTGGGATGGTTTTAATTATTATAGTACAAGTTATATCCTAAAACTAAAACCCAATGGTGATAGCATATTATTTAGAAGATTTTTTAAAAACAACAATCAATATACCTTGTCAAACACAAGCTGGGATTTTTGCATTGCAGAAGATAAAAGCATTGTAAGTTGTGGCTATGTAAGTATGCAAAACGATTATCAAAAGCTTTGGCTGGTAAAAATGGACAGCCTTGGATGCCTGCAGCCCGGCTGCGATCCCACTGCCGGCATAGAAGAGCCCCATTACCTAAAACCAGGGCAACTCCAAATATACCCCAATCCAGCCACTACCCAAGCTACCATAAGCTACCCAACCACAGACAATGCCCTCATACTGCAAATCTACAATATGCTCGGGCAATTGGTATATGAGGAAAAACTAAGCAAAGGCAGCAGCCAAACAACTTTAGATACCAGAGCCTATAAAAAAGGATTGTATAAAGTGGTGGTGGGTGAGAGCAATGGAACACTCGTGGTTACGGATTAAAAATAACCCGAAAGGTCGAGTGTACCGCCACTAAAATGGGGATTGTTCTGCCTGAAATTTCCTGCTAATTCAATAAGACGGCTTTCGCTATGGATAAGAAACTTTTTCCATGAGTTGCAATAGTAATATGCATGGGTTATTTTATTGCGGTATCTGGGGCATCCTCCATAGCAAAACCTTTTCCAATGACAGGTATTGCAATCAGCTGCCGTGTTTGATTTTTCGTTGCCAAACCCATGCTGCTGAGGGCTGTTCAGCATATCCGTCAGTCTGTTTTCGTTAATATTTCCAAGGCGGGTATTGCTGTCCACCCTGTAATCGCATGAAAACACATCGCCATTATGTTCCAATACCAGATAACTGCCACAGTTTTTGGCAAAAGTACACTCAGAAGCATTCATCCCAAGATGAGCCTGAAAAGCATTTTCAATAAAACGGATATTGGGTGCCTGTCTGTTTGCCATAAAATCATCATACCACAAATCGAATATCTTACACATAAAAAGTCCCCAATCTTCGGGAGGAACAGAAAAATCGGTAATCTCACCCTTATCATCGGTTTCGCAAACCGGTATAAACTGCAACCACAACATCTGATGCTGCTTATAGAAAAGGTAAATTTTTTCGGCTTGGCTAGCCGAAACCGAGGTAACACAACAAAGGATATTGGTGGCTATATTTCTTGCAGTAAGTTTTTCCCAACTTCTCATCACCTGTTTCCAGCTTCCTTTTCCATTAGCTGTTTTGCGGTAGAAATCATGAATATCTTCAGTACCATCGAGCGACAAACCCGTAAGGAATGAGTAAGCTGACAAAACCTCAATAATTTCATCGGTTAGCGAATACCCATTGGTTTGCAGCAAATTGCTTATCGTCTTATTCTTACCCTTTCCGTATTCCTGCATCAGCGATATGGCTTTTTTGAAAAAACCTGCTCCTGCAAGGCTGGGCTCTCCTCCCTGCCATACAATCCCGAACGTGGAAGCACTTTGTTCCATCAACTGGCTTATAAAGATTTCCAGTATCTTTTCGTCCATAACTCCCTGATTGGAATACTGCAGTTCCTTGCGAAGATAAAAACAATAGGAACAACTCAGGTTACACTGCGAACCTGTGGTTTTTACAATGATGGTATTTAATGGTTTCCTTATCATTACTTCACCATGATTTCATCAATAAACAACCAAGCCGGTTTTCCTTTTCCGGGGTGTTCGGGAGGGCAAATTCCGGTATTCTGCACCTGTATTCGCAGGTATTTTGCCTTATGGTTTCCAGTAACTTTAGCAAGCAAACGATTGGGAATGGGTGTGGTGGTGTAATTTTCCCAACTCAGATTTCCGTAAGGATAAAATTGTATGCCGTCTTCGGAATATTCAACAACAACTTGCGTTGGCGAAAATATCCAGCTATTTTCATCCTGCAGAAAACCAACTGTAATTTCCTTTACCATGATGGATTTCTTCAAGCTTATGATGCCTTTAAAATCGATCTTTTCGAATCCCTGCCAGGCTTTATTCTGATATTCCGTATAGCCCGCATTTCCATCGGTAAGAGCAGATTCTCCACCACCATCGTATTTAAGACTATAGGAAGTTTCATATTTTACATTGCAACCCAATGCCTTATGCTTCAATTTATGTTCGGGGCGTTTAATAATTCCGACAGCTCTGTTGTTTTTCCCCTTTTTGTTTTGCAAAAAATCACCCAGATCTTCTCTTGCCATATCCGACAGTGAATCCATATAATGAACTACTTCAGGATATTTATCGATTACATTTACGGTTTCAGAAATATCATCTTTCAGATTGTAAAGTTCTTTTCCGCAAGTAGTAACATTATACGGACCGGGCATTCCATTTTTTCCGGCCTCCACTCCGAGATAGGATCTGGAAGTATGGGGAAAAACAAGTTTCCAGTCGCCGTAACGTATCGCCTGTAATTGATTTACCTCGTAATAATATAAAAATACCTTTCGGGGTTCAGCATCTTTTATCCCTTTCATTAATGGCAAAATACTTTTACCATCTATCTTATTTTTCGGAAGTTCAGCACCCGTAATTTCAGCCAGCGTTGGCAGTATATCGATGGCAGACGCTATTTTTTCACAGGAAATCCCTGCCGGAATCCTGTTTTTCCAATACATAACGCAAGGAACCCTTTGTCCGCCTTCCCAGCTTGTACCTTTTCCTTCCCTCAATACTCCGGCAGAACCCGCATGAGTTCCAAAATTAAGCCACGGGCCATTATCGCTGGTGAAAATAAGTAAGGTGTTTTCAAGCAACCCCTCCTTTTTTAGCTTATCAACCAATTGCCCCACCGACCAGTCTATTTCACTTATTACATCTCCATATTTTCCCTGTGCTGTTGAATTCCTGAATTTCTCCGATACAGCCAAAGGCGTATGAGGCATGGGATGGGGAAAATAAATAAAAAAAGGTTTCTCTTTATGATTATCAATAAACTGCAATGATTTTTCGGTCAGAAATCTCGTCAGGGTATCGATACCTGACAAGGATTTTAAACCAGCAACCGGGAGCGTATTATGAATAAGGGGCAACTCAGGATAATTGGAGCGCTGGCTTCCTTTGGCAGGTTCACTTCCATCATATTCCATCGGTAACATATCAATGGAATAAGGGATGCCATAATATTCATCAAAGCCATGATTTGCAGGCAAAAAAGACTTCTGCCAACCCAGATGCCATTTGCCATATATTGCTGTTGCATAGCCTTTTTTCTTGAGCATTTCGGCTATGGTTACTTCATTTTCGTTAATTCCGATTACATCTTTTGGCATTAATGCACCGGCAATTCCAACTCTGTTCGGATAACATCCGGTTAGCAATCCGGCTCTGGAAGCAGAACTTACCGCTTGTGGAGCATAGAAATCGGTAAACCGGATTCCATTGGCTGCCAGGCTGTCGATATTGGGTGTTCGAAAACCCTTGGCACCATAACAACCCAAATCAGCATAACCCTGATCATCGGTATAAATAAGTATGATGTTCGGAAGCTTTTGCTGCTGTGCAGATACCAAAAGAGAGCTAACTCCGGCCAAAATACTTCCCCCTGCTTTAAAAAATGCTTTCCTTTTCATTTTATTTGATTTTCAATATAGCTTATCGAATAATTACTTCATCGGTAAATAACCAGGCAGGGTTTCCTTCTCCCGGATGTCCGGCAGGGCAAACTCCTTTATTTACTGCTTTAATCATTATTTTTTGTATTCCTTTTTGAGAAAAAGACAGCTTATAGCGGATAATTTCGCCGCCGGTAAGTCTTTTCTCTTTACTGATGGTGGGTATTCCTAAGCTTTTTATTTCGTTCCGTTCATTTACAAAATAAAAAGCAACACTTTCGGGTCCGAAAATCCAGGAATCAGTAAGATCAAGAAAACGGATTTCAATTTCCTTAGCATTTAACTGGCTGTTGATTGGTAGGGTTAATTCAAGGTTTTCCTTTTGAAATCCAATCCAGTTTTCGTTGAAACCAGCCGTAGTGGATGCCGGGTTTTCTATTTTCCCATCGGTTAACGGATACATTCCCTTTCCCTGATATTTCTCTGAACATTTGTTTGCTAACTCATAACTCCTATTCAGGGCTTTATTCTGTATAGAAACAACTTTTGATGGGATACTAATACTTGTATCCGCATATTCCAATCGCATCTTATTCAGTTGTGCAGTAATATCATTTTTGATTTGCATATAGGCGGGATTGTGAAATTCGTTTTTCATTTCATGCGGGTCTTTCTGCAAATCAAACAATTCCCACTGGTCAATATCGTAATAGTAATGAATAAGTTTATACTTTTCGGTACGAATTCCATAATGCCTTTTTACAGCATGCTCGCCCGGATATTCAAAATAATGGTAATAAGTAGCATTTCTGATACTTGCAGCAGTATCAAAATAAGAAGCAAAGGATAAACCCTGCATTTGTTCCGGTTTAGCAATTCCGGCCCATTCAAGCAAGGTTGGAGCAAAATCGATATTCATAAGCAACTGATTGTTTGTTGCAGCAGGTTTTAGCTTTTTGGGATACTGAATAAGCAATGGCATTCTGTAGCTTTCATCATACATAAATCGTTTGTCAAACCAACCGTGTTCGCCCAGAAAAAAGCCCTGATCGGAAGTATAAACCACTATCGTATTTTCATGCAATCCGTTTGCTTTCAGATAATCCAACACTTTTCCCACATTGTCGTCCACTGTTTTAATTGTTGCCAGGTAATCATTGATATATCGCCTGAATTTCCATACAGCCAGTTCTTTGCCTTGCAAGTTGCTATCACGGTATGTTTTATTTCGCATATAATAGATTGCATCCCATTTCTTCCGGTCTTCGGAATTCATTCGGGCAGCATTAATCTGATACGTGTTTTCTATTGAGAGAGAGTCAATAATCTTTAAATCTATCTCTGAATCTAAATCTTTTGCAACAGACATTTTCTGATTTTTGGCAGCATCGGAACGATTGGTATAATCATCAAAGAAATTATCGGGCAACGGAATTTGGGCGGTATCGTAAAGTGTAATATTTTCGGGTTTGGGAAGCCAGGGTCTATGTGGAGCCTTATTATGAATCATTATAAAGAAAGGTTTGCTTGTATCTCTCTTATTAATCCATTGCAATGCATAATCGGCAACCAGATCGGTAACATATCCCTGTTCACGGACTTTTTTACCGTTTTCGATAAAATCGGGATTGAAATACTCCCCTTGTCCGGGAAGGATTTTCCAGTAGTCGAAACCGACGGGATTACTTTTAAGATGCCATTTCCCCACAATAGCAGTCTGATAGCCATTGTTTCTGAGTATTTTGGGAAGTGTAAGCTTTGAAGAGTCAAAAACAACTTCATTGTTAATCATCCCATTGATATGGGTAAGCTGTCCGGTTAATATGGTTGCCCTGCTCGGACCACTTACAGCA
>CAIZXK010000189.1 GCA_903936865.1 uncultured Bacteroidales bacterium
ATATTACTATTATTTAAAGATGGAACAATAGGCCAAAATAAATATGGAGATGACCCAAAAGGGAGAATACCTGTATTAACAAATGAAATTGATGAAATAAATCCAAAAGAATTATAATAAATAAAGCTGCCGCTAACATTCAGTCGTATAGCCGAAATCCATTTCACAAAAAATCCCATTAGGCAGGAAAGCTAATGGGATTTTGATTTAAGTTTTGTTGATTCAGCGTTAAATCCAATAAAAACCTGATAGTTTTTGCAAGCTATCAGGTTTTTATTTAAAATAAAGAGTAAATTTGTAACGTTTTTGAACAATAAAAAAGACAAAGATAGCCACCCTGAGCCTGGCTTTGAAGGCAGCAACGACATTGCACATATATGCAGTTTGATAAATTGTCGCCCTTTAGCTGTTATTACAGACTAAACATAAGGTTTCAACCAAACCTGAACCGGCTATCAGAAGTTTAAGTTTATATCAAAAACACAGAAGTTTATATATATATTTACGAGTTATAGGGCAACTTTAAGACGACACTGAAACGATAGACAATATGAGGACATTCTTAAAAATATTGACTATTTTTTGGTTAGTGATTTGGCTATTTTTTGGGACTGCAATGTTTTTAGAAACACCGCGACAAATTGAAAGTGACAAACAATTTGTCGAAAAGGAAATAAAGCCTTCAGTTGACTTTATTAAGAATTTCAAAACAACAAACAATAGACTGCCGACAAACAGAGAATATTATACTTGGCAAAGAGAATATCACAAAGATTATTCGAGCGACCTTACACAACAAGTTAACTCATTAATACCAGGACTTGGAACTAAAAAGTATATCAGAAAATTGAATGATGTTGTGAGCGATGATTATGGCAAGTTTAAAAATGCTGACTGGACTAAAGACTTTGCTATTGGAGTATGGCGTGGCGAGTGGACAGAATATTATTTTTCGTGGTCAGACAGTTATGACACAAACAATTACTCTTGGCTTGACAGTTTTTTTGGCTTATTACTAATGTATTTATTTGGACTTTTACCTTTAATTATTTGGTGGCGTGACAGTAGACAGCGAAAAAGAAGCAGCACATAACATTCAGTCGTATAGCCGAAATCTCCATCACAAAAAATCCCATCAGGCAGAAAAGCTAATGGGATTTTGGATTTGATTTAAAAATAAGTATAACTGAAAAAAAACATATAACAACCAATTGCCCATAGGGTATTAATATCAATAGAAACAAACAAATACAAACAAATATTTTGCCCGTAGGGCATTAACCTTATAATAAATAATAATCATCAAAGCTATAGAATAGACGTAAATGTCCTACGGACAAGCTTTTTTCTATATTCTTTTTTTCTATGGATATATATACCCTACGGGCAAATAAAAAATACAAAAAAGAAATAAATACAATAACCAATTGCCCATAGGGTATTAATATCAATAGAAACAAACAAATACAAACAAATATTTTGCCCGTAGGGCATTAAACTTAAAATAAATAATCATCATCAACCTAATAAAACAATGAACCTTACGATAAACTACAAAAACCAATATAAATTTATCAATTAAATTTTTATCTTTGAAAATTATTTAATTTAATCGGTTTTTCAATGAAATTAAAAATTCTTAATCTTGTTTTGCTGCTAACATCCTTTATTGGCTATCTAGAGTGGGGTGTCGATCAAAAAATGTTTCTGATAAAAGGCGAAATTATAATTTTTCAGAAAATGCTAATCAATCCTTCCGAAGTTTTTCATCCTTTAATTATCTTGCCGTTTTTAGGTCAGGTATTATTAATTATGAGCTTGTTATGGCAAAAAGCATTCAACTATTTAACTTATGCTGGCATGGCATGCATCAGTCTGTTAATGCTGATAATATTTCTGATAGGTATTTTAAGTTTGAACTTCAAAATGATAGCCTCAGCACTACCTTTTATCTTCACTGCTGTATGGATATTATTTGAAATAAAAAAATTGAAAATCAAAGTTTAAAGTAATACAAACGAGTAAGCCTGATAAAAGTATGGAATTATTTATCTATGTAGTTTTCATCGTTCTATTAATACTATATTATTTGTATAAATTTTTAAAATCGTCGGTATATGATACAATACTCGATTATATTGATATATACAGGTTTTTGAATAAGAAAGAAATAAAATATGCGTATAAGAACCAAAGCAGAAAATCACTTAACGAAATGGAAGAAAATACGTTGAAGCAGAATTTTTCTTACTACAATAAGTTGAGTAAAGAAAAACAAATGATTTTCGGCTACAGAGTTAAGCAATTTTTTGAAGATAAAAAGTTTGAAGGGATGGAAGGGTTGGAAATAGATGGGAAAATTATGCTGTTGATAGCCGCTACTGCTGTAAAACTAACTTTTGGTTTGCGACATTATAAATTCTCATATTTTCATACATTTCGTATTTTCCCTTCGCAATTTTATTCTAAACTTATAAATAGCTATATGCATGGTGGAACCTCAGTTACGGGAGTAATGTCACTAGCCTGGGATCGGTTCGAGTATGGTTTCGAAAACACAGCGGATAATATCAACCTTGGTTTTCACGAGTTTGCACATGCCCTTATTATTTCGCAACAGTTTGATGTAAGTATAATTTCATTTAAACGATATTCGGCTGCCTATGATGTTCAGGTAGAATATGCCAAGGATATTATGAAAAATGATGATTTTTTCCGCGACTATGCCTATACCAATGATATGGAGTTTTTTGCAGTAGTAGTTGAACATTTTTTTGAAAATCCGATTCCTTTACGTGATAAATTACCAACACTTTATGCATGTCTTACCAAATTATTATTGCAGGATCCGGCAACCATCACAGCAACATGATAGTTGCAAATTGATTGATTTATTTTGTTAAAACAATATACTGCAATTATAATTGTTTTATATTTGTGGAAAAATAAATTCGTGCAAACAACGAAAAATGAATTTAAACAATTTTTAAGCGACAACTTCAAAGGACTTAGATTACGAAAACCTTTGTTTTATAGTTGGTGCTTTGGACTTCGTTTTGACTTACAATTAGGCAACACTGACACAGACGAATATTTTCATGAAGTAACAAGACGAGCTTCGACAATATTTCAATCTGCTTTTGACAATTCTGACAGAGTATTTTTAGTATTAAAGGATTATAAATACAAACGAAAAAAAATCAGAATATCAGATTTTACATTTAAACAAATTAACCAACTCAAAAAGGAAGAAATTTCATACTCAAAAGAAAAAAAACTATATGATACAACCGACAAATTTGATATTAGAAATGTTGCAATAATTAAATTAATTTCCAACAGAATCAATCACAAGAAAATTTTAACTGCAATTAGCCACTCTGACTTTCCTACGAGAAAACCAAGACTTGATAAAAATGAATTTTTAACGAGTAAAGAAATTTATTTTATAAATATTGACAAGAAACTTATTTTTCATATGTATGATGACAGGGGGCTTGACATAGTTTCAGTAGAAAGAGAAACAATAAGACCAATCTATAAAAAGTATAACGATTGGATTTTTGAATACGACAAAAAACAGATTAATAAACAATTTGAATAGAAGAATGTCTATAATCAAGCAACTTGCCTTGCCAGCAATCAGCTTACAATTATTGTATTTTGCTTACTCTCAATAACCAACTCACAAAAATAAAGCCGGTAGAATTCAACTACCGGCTTTTTAAATGAACTAATAAATAACAATATGTTTTATATTCTATCGTTATCATAAAAAATAAAAAACATGGGATTAAAAAACAAATTTTATTTAATTTTTACACTCACATTATTAATAATTTCATGTAAAAAAGAGAATTCATCAACTGTTACCGAAATTAATTATCCTAATTTTTCAGCAGTAAAACCAGGAAATTATTGGATTTACCAGCATTACAAAATTGATAATTCAGGCAATAGTACTCCAATGGATATTTTTGATAGTTGTTATGTTGAAAAGGACACTATGATTAATTCAAAAAAATATTACAAATTAAACCGACCTAATCATGGCAATCTTTTTCCAATTAATAATCTTATTCGTGATTCATTACACTATATAATAAATTCAAAAGGGGAAATATTGTTTTCATCACAAGATTTTCAAACAATTTTCATATCATATTATGACATTTTAAATTCAACTGACACAATAACACATACTGTATTTAAAATGGAAGATAAAAATGCTACTACAATAACTCAAGCAGGAACATTTACAACTTCAAATGCAGAAAAGACTATCTATCTATATTCAAATAATATAGTATCTAATGTTAAAACAGGAAATACCCTTTATTCAGAAAAAACTGGTATTATTACTGAATCAGCTAATATTTTCCAATTTGCAATGTATAATTATGAAAGACGTTTAGTTCGTTATCATGTTAATTAATTTATTTGCACAAATAATATTTAAAAAAGCCGGTAGCAATCAACTACCGGCTTTTTTTATTAAATAAATTTCTTAGCTTTTCCTGATGCCTAAACAATTCGTTATCGTGTTTTCTTTTCGGTTATCTTCCGTATCCCCTACCCCTTTTTTTCTTTAATGGAAACAAACAGCGAACTTATTGCACCCAGAAACATAAAAACACCAGCCATTAATATAGAATTCATGGGATCGTTAAAGAGTAAATGCTTTAAAATCAAACCACCAAAAATTCCATTTATAATTTGTGGAATGGTAATAGACATATTGAATAATCCCATAAACATCCCCATCTGCTTAGGTGGTATTGAATTAGCCAACATAGCGTAAGGCATTGCCAGAATACTTCCCCAGGCAATTCCGATTCCTATCATCGGAATAATTAACAATTGAGGATTTGGAATAATATAAAAGGAAAGGAAAGAAAGTCCACCAATTGCAAGAGCCAGGGCATGTGTTCGCTTTCTGCCGATTTTAGCAGCAAGAACGGGCAAACTAAGTGCTATAATTGCAGATACTAAATTATATACTCCGAAAAGAATCCCAACCCAATCGCCGGCTTCCTGAAAAGCAGGAGAATTTGGGTCGACTGTACCATAAAATGTTTTTGCTATGGCAGGAGTTGTAAAAACCCACATCGAAAATAAGGCAAACCACGAAAAAAATTGTACCAGTAACAATTGAATCATAGGTTTTGGAATTCTGAATTTTTCTTTTACTTTTTCCTCTTTTACTTCATCTTCGTAGAATTCAGGAGGATATTCTTTTGTTCTTACTACGGTCCATACAATTGCAGATAATAATACTGCCGCTCCAATGTAAAAAGAGAAATAAACATTTGGTGGAACCAACCCTTCATGTGCCGCTTCTTTTGAAATTCCAAACCAGTTGCCCAATATATAAGGTAGCCAAGATCCCATAACAGCACCAATACCAATTAATAAAGTTTGCATTGAAAAACCGACAGCATGTTGCTCTTCAGGCAATTTATCAGCTACTAATGCTCTGAAAGGTTCCATTGAAATATTAATGGAAGCATCCATAATCATTAGCATTCCTCCTCCTATAAGCATAGGTGATAGAAATGAAGCAAGATGTGGTGCATTTGGCATCAATATTAATGCAGTGGAAGTTAACAAGGCTCCAATTAAGAAATAAGGTCTTCTTCTTCCGAATCTATTCCAGGTTCTATCGCTGAAATATCCAACTATTGGTTGAACTATCATGCCGGTAAGCGGTGCAACCAACCAAAACCAAGGCAATTCATCTACATTGGCACCAAAAGTCTGTAATATTCTGGAAGCATTGGCATTTTGCAAAGCAAATCCAAATTGTATTCCCAAAAATCCGAAACTCATATTCCAGATTTGCCAAAAAGTCATACGTGTTTTAGTCTTCATAAGCAGTATTATATCATTAGATTAGTTAACTTAATAGATTATTATTTTTTTAGTTTCTTTATAACTTCCTTGTTCAATTTCGCAAAAATACATTCCTGATCCAAAAGGGTAGTTGAAATCTTTCTGAGTAAATAAAGTATCACCTTTTATAGTAAAGCTATTGTTTCCTATTTTTTTTCCACTAATATCATAAAAAGTAATTTGAACCAGCTCAGCTGTTTTGTCTTTATAATTTACAAAAATATTCAAATTATCAGCCGATGGATTTGGAAACACTTCAAAGAGGTTCAATCCCATTGGTTTGCTTAGCTTATAAGGTGGTTTCACCAATCGGGGTATTTCCAGTTTTTTTGTTGTCAAAATATGAAATTGTCCTGGTAATAAATTGATTGTTTTTACTTTATCTTTTACTGTAATTTCATCACCCGTAAAATAATCATACCAGATTCCATCATTAGGAAAATTAGCTAAAATATCACTCTTTATCACATCAAAATTTCCAATTACAACAGCATTCATCGTATTGCTTTTAAACTGTATCTGTTTCATAGCAGCACTTACATCCATAACAAAATCAGATGTTTGAAAACAATCTGATTCATCTTTTCTCAATTTTGTTAAAGCACTGTAAACCTGATACAGGTTACGTCTGTTGTCATTTAGGTAATATTCCCATTTTATTGGCTTTTCTCCAGTTCTTCCATTAAAATCAATATTTATATCATAACCAAGTTCGCCAAATTGCCATATCATTTTAGGCCCCGGAATTGTAAGAAAAAATGCCGCATTAAGTTCTATACGTGATAATGCTGTTTCTTCGCTCTTTATCGAATAATCACCTTCGGTATCACCCCATTGCAAACATTTATACATCAATCGTTCTTCATCATGACTTTCCATATAACCCATTACACCAGAAGAAGTCCAACCTCTTTTCAGATAGGAAATCCACGAAAAATCAGAATTATAATAATATCCCATTGCAGCTTCAGCAAAACTGTTATTTAAATTTCCCCATAACATCATACCTTTCGTTGATAAAATCTTTTCTTCATCATTATTGGCAAAATGTTCAAGTATTACATAAGCAGTTGGATTTACTGACCAAATTGAATCGGCATATTTTGAGAGAATACTAATTCTGCCGGCATCATATTGTCCCCATTGAGAAACATTTCCAAGTGTATAAGTCTGGGTAAAACCTTTAGATAAATCAAAACGAAAACCATCCACTTTGAATTCATTCAACCAAAACTTTAAAATCCGGCTGATGTATTTTTGTGTTGCTATTGCCTCGTGATTAAAATCAAAACCTACATTATAATCATGACGTGCAGTTATATTATAAAACGGACTGGTAATTGACGGGCGGTTATTAGTTGCATCCCAATAAAGCATTACATAAGGAGAGGTTCCAAATGAATGATTGTAAACCACATCCAGTATTACAGCAATTCCTCTGCCATGGCA
>CAIZXK010000190.1 GCA_903936865.1 uncultured Bacteroidales bacterium
AGATACACTGTCAACAAAGGAATTTCCGTACAAAATCGGGAATTTATAATAATTAAGTGGCAAGCTATTATAATTTTGATCATAAAAATTTGGTTCAACAAACCCATAGCAAACAGAAAAATTACTATTTGTATTATCCCAATATGAATAAGCAGATCCAATTCCATCTGTTCTACATATTTTTGAATTTGGGAAAATTGAACTATATGGAGTATTTATTGGATTGAGATATACTCTTTCGAAGAAAAAATCCTGATTTAATGAAGTTGAAAAATCCCAATTGACATTTGCACCATCAGAACCAACAGAAACCAATGTAGAATCAAATGACATTAATATTGTATCACCCAAAACAGGTAAAACATTAGATGTAATTATAGGCTGTGCATTAATAAAGTGAGAGATAAAAAATATTAGGAATAAAAGATAAAGTTTTTTCATGATATTATTTTATTTGAATAAAAGTATCAGCAATATTTTTGGAAATTAATAAGTCAACAAAAATAATGAATTATATTGATTTTCAAACCTAATTTTCATTAAAAAACCTTTTTGTCTGAATAATTTTATTTGAATTTGCTATTTTTTGTTTATAGTCCTGTTCGCTAAAAGCTTTGTTCCAAATATGGCAAAAGCAACCACAGACACCGAACTTATCGGCATTAATATAGCTGCAAATACTGGTGACATATTTCCCGATAATGCATAAACAAGACCAAAAACATTATAAATAAAAGATATAGCAATACTTATTTTAACAATAATAAGTGATTGCTTTGAAAAGCGAATAACATTATTTATTAAATAAAATTTACCAGCTTCAATAATGACATCACCAGCCGGAGAAAAATGGTAGATATCATCAGCAACTGACATTGCCACATTGCTTTGCATAAAAGCGCCTGCATCATTCAATCCATCACCAGCCATTAAAACATTATGTCCTTTTATTTGTAATTGTTTTACAAAATTCATTTTATCCTGAGGCGATTGCTCAAAATTCATAGAATCTTCGTCAAAATAAGATTTTAAAACTTCCTTTTCAGATTGATTATCACCGGATAATAAATAAAGCTTAAAATTACAACTAAGTGTTTTGGCAACTTCCAGAAATCCATCCCTGTATTTATTACCAATCATAAAATAACCACAATAGATATTATCCAATTCAACATAAACTCTGGCAGAACTATTACCATTTCTATTATTTTCAATTCCTAAATATTCGGCAGAACCAATACGTACTCTATATCCATTTACAATAGCAAAGGTACCTTTACCAGATATTTCAACAAAACCCTGAGCTACTGCAGTTTCAATGTTTTCAAAATACTTTGAAAGTGACTGGCTTAAAGGATGAGTAGATTGGCGAGCTAAAGAAGCTACTGCAATTATTTCAAACTCATCTAATTTTTTTCCATTATAAGTAATGTTGTTTTGATCAGGTACAGTAATTGTTCCAGTTTTATCAAAAACAATTGTATCAATATTACATAAATTTTCAACAACTTGAGTGTTTTTCAAATAAACACCTTGCAAACCAAGCAATCTCATGGAATTTCCAAGCGAAAATGGTAATGATAAAGCCAATGCGCAAGGACAGGTTACAATTAAAACAGACGAAAATACCAACACAGCAATATGAAACTGTCCAAGCAACAACCACCAATAAAAAAATCCTGCAAAAGCAATAGTAACAATTATTAATGTAAACCATAAACTTATCCTATCAATAATTGGGAGAAGATGCTTGGAAGATTGTTGCTTCATTTCACTTTCATTCCACAACTGAGTCAGGTGACTTTGACTAACTTCTCTTACGATTTTTATTTTTATAACACCCTGCGTCTGAATTCCACCCGCATAAAGAGGTTCTCCAATTTCTTTGCGAATTGGAACAGATTCACCTGAAACAAAACTATAATCTATAAGCCCAATACCTTCAACCAACAATGAATCAGCAGGAATGAGTTCTTTATTTCTAATTAAAAGAAAGTCATTCACTTGTATATCTTTTAATAAAACATTTTCCTCTTCTTCATTTATAATTCGGGTAACTGCAATAGGAAAATATGATTTATAATCCCTGTCAAAAGTAAGAGCCTCATACGTTTTACTTTGATACCATTTACCTAACAATAGAAAAAACAATAAACCCGAAAGGCTATCGGAATATCCTTGTCCGGTCATACTAATTACCTCATAAGATGTTACAGAAAATAGAGTTATAATTCCCAATGCAATTGGAAAATCAATATTTACATTTTTTTTTATTATTGCTTTCCATGCTGAAATAAGGTAATCACTGGAACAGTAAAATACAATGGGAATCGTGAGAATAAATGAAATATAACTAAAAAAAACACCTAATGTCCCATCCAAAGGTTTCCCGTTAAAATAAAGTGGCAAACTGAATAACATGACATTACCAGCAATAAATCCAGCTACACCAATTTTGTAAGTAAGTGCCTTGCTTGATATTTTATGTACTTTCCCTTCAAACATCTGAAGCGAAATATCAGGTACATAATGAATAGAAACCAATAATTCAACAATTTGTCTTAGAGAAATATCTTCAGTACTAAACGTTATTGAACAAGTTTTCTTTACAAAATTTACAGATGATTGCTTTATTCCTTGATTTAGTTTATTGAGATTCTCAAGCAACCATATACATGAAATACAATGTATTACTGGTATATAAAATGTTACTTTTGCAAGATTATTTTCATAATATTCATATAACTTATTTTTTACTTCATCTTTATCGAGATAAGCGTATTTTCCTTTATAGCTTAATTCCTCTGTTTTAATACCTGGTATTTTTGCTAATGTATAATATTGATGGAGTCTATTTTCATTTAATAGTAGATAAACCTGCTTACAACCATTACAACAAAATTTATTTTCATCCAGCAAAATAGGGGTTTTACCGCAATCTGCTCCACAATGAATACAAATATTTTCAGAATTCATTTAGAATTTTATTTGGGATGACAGCAACCTCCATTATCTTTCAATATCTTTTGAGTGGAATCGGTTTGCTTCAACTGCATGGACATTTCTAGTTTTTCTTTTGAAGGACTTATGTATGGAATTCCTAAACACAATCCCCTGAAAATAAACAAAACACCCATTAAAACAACTACATAGGGAATTATTTTATTTAAAATATTTCTGCCATTTGAAGTTATTGCATTACCAATAAGCGAAATTGCAAGCATCATTGGTAATGTACCCAGACCAAAAAAAACCAGATAAAGGCTGCCATAAAACATGTTACCTGAAGCAATGGCACCCACAATAGCTAAATAAACTAAACCGCAGGGTAGAAGGCTATTAAGCATTCCTATAAGAAAAAGGCCTTTATAGGATCGCATTTGAAAAAGTTTTTGAATACTGCTACGAACAAATCCGGTAAAGAAATCAAAATTAGAAAATTTAATTCTTTTAAA